>JAOZSO010000314.1:0-4717 GCA_029939655.1 Desulfobacterales bacterium | reverse complement strand
ATTCGTTTTCATTCGATGTTCGATGTTCAGCGTTCGATGTTGGACGTTCATCTTTTGAAATCGTTATAGGCGGACTAAAACCCTAATATGGTGACGCCGTTACTAGCGGCCGCTGCAGCATCCGTTCATACAGTTCGATGTAGCGACGGGCGGTGACCGCATGGGTGAAGGTCCCGGCGCTTTCCTGCATAATCCGGTCAACCTGAGCTTCTTTTTCATCGACGGGCCGCCTGTAAAAACGCATGGCCTCGTTGATGGCCCACCACAAACCATTGGCATCATACGTTTCAAAAACAAATCCATTGCCGAGGCTGTTTTCAACATCGATATGATAAATCGTGTCGTGAAGACCGCCGGTATCGTGAACCACCGGTAGAGACCCGTAGAGAGGGGCGATCATCTGGGGCAGACCACAGGGCTCAAACCGGGACGGCATCAGGATAAAATCAGAAGCGCTATAAGCCTGGTGCTCAAGGCTTTCGCTGAAATCGCAGACAGCCACTCGCTGATGCAGATTGTGAAACGAGACGATATCACGAAACACCCGCTGGTATTCACCATTTGCCACAAATACGACCTGCAGGTTATCACCCCAGTAGGTTGACATGACATGATAGAGAATTTCAGCCAGCAACTGGCAGCCTTTCTGGTTTGGATCCAGGCGGGACGGCCAGAAAAAGAGCGGTGCCTCTGGGTCTTCGATCAGCCCAAGATTGACTTGAAGCACTTGTTTGTTTTTCTGTTTGGCGCTCATATGGTCTTTATGGGTGTACGTGTGAAAGAGGTGGCGGTCGGTTTCGGGGTTGAAGATCGGGTCCGGTGCGTTCAAAATCCCTACGGAACAATTTGCGGCCACCTTGTTGGCCAGCTCCCGTTCCAGGCTTTCCGATACAAATTCATGCCGCCCCTCCACAATCTCTTTCAAAAATGTCGGGCTGACAGTATTGACGAAATGCGCTGCAAACACACCACTGACCAGGAAATCAACAGAGTTGTTTCCCCACGATTGTTCATAGTCATAGGGCGACTTTTCATAGTACAGGTGATGCCAGAAATAGGCCGCATCGATCCCGCGATCCTCGATTTGGGACAAGGTACTTTTGACTGTGTGAATGTTGTGGATTGTAAAGAGACAGGGTATCCCCATCTGGCGGGACATGGACGGGATCAGGCCGGTCATCCAGTCATTACAGTGAATCAGATCGGGTTCCACGCGGGGAATAACATGGTTGATGACTTCCCGCTGAAACGCCAATGAAAGTTTGGTGTTCTCACCGCCATAATCGGAATAGACACGGTTCAGGTAGTAAAACGCCCTGTCCTGAGCCAGATGGATGCGATCGTCCGGCATGCTTTTTCGAATAATACGCTGCTCTTCCTTGAGGAAGGGTGCCAAACGGTCTGAGAAGATGGCGCGATAGTCCGGCAACGCCACATGTACATCGACCCCCTGCTCGAACAGCGCACTGATCAGCGCGGCAGAGACATCGGCCAAACCGCCGGCTTTTGCAGTGAGGTAATGGGACAGGCTCCCCATGCGGTCCGGCAGATACGTAACTTCGGGTGTTACAATCAGAACACGCGGTGATTTTTGAGGTGTTGCCATCGAGTTATTCTTTCAATAATCATCTCCCTATCGGGCAGAGATGAGATACCACGGCTATTTTGTTTGTTGAGTTTATTGAGTTTGTTGGGTTCGTTGGGTTACTTTTTGCTTTCAGCTGTATGCCGTAGTTTAACTGCTATTAGCTTTAATCTGGAAGCAACTCAATAAACACAATGAACCCAATGAACCCAATAAACCAATGCCCCCGGACCCCTGGTTTAAGCCCACGTTATCAACCCCGGTGTAAATCGTAAAAAATCATCTCCTTTGGGGCTTACTCGAACCGTAAATCCAAATCGTCCAGATGACGCACAGGGGAGTAAACAGGAATAAAGATACGTTCCCTGGCCCAATTCCTTTTCAACTTCCATTGATTGGGTCATCCCGGGCAACAGCGTATCAACGGAGCGCAGCTTTCCATAATAGAGCTCCACCAGAACCTCCTCGGGACGAATCTCACCCAGGGATATTTCAGCCGATATTTGAAATGACTCGCCTATTCTGAAAGGACCGCTATATTCCCTGCCAGGCTCTTTCACCTGAATGTCTTTCCACATGTCCACGAGACGCTTTTTCTGTGCCAGCATCTGCTTCGCTTTTTCTGTGCCATTTTGCGTAAATGTCCGATAACTTTCAAACGCCGGCTGGTAAAATTTCCGGTCATACTCCAGGACCATCCTGTGCGTACAGTAGTCCTTCAGTGCCATTTTCATGGATGCCTTCATCATACTGGTCCATTTTTCGGGTGACTCACCATTTTTTCGGTCATAAAAACAGGGTATGACATCATTTTCCAGCAAATTATAGAGGGCGTAACTGTCTACCATATCCTGGTACTCATGGTCGTCGTATTCCTCACCGTTGCCGATAGCCCAACCCCGGTCTTCCCGGAAGCCTTCGCACCACCACCCATCCAGAACGCTGACATTGAGGACCCCGTTGATGGCAGCCTTCATTCCGGAAGTACCACAAGCCTCCATGGGTCGTCTCGGTGTGTTGAGCCAGACATCGGCGCCCTGAACAAGCGTTCGGGTCACGTTGATGTCGTAATCCTCCAGAAACACAATACGTTGTCGCAACTCCGGGTCCCTTGCAAACGCGATCAACTGCCGAATAATCTCCTTTCCTTCTCCGTCTTTAGGATGCGCTTTTCCAGCAAAAATTATCTGTACGGGCTTATCAGGGTCGTTGATAATCTTTTTCAGCCTCTCGGGATCTTTCAGGAGCAGTGTTGCCCGCTTGTATGTGGCAAACCGCCGGGCAAAACCGATGGTGAGTATGTCCGGGTCCAAAACACCTTCAGCATCTCGCATGGTTGACTGGGGTGCGTTTCGGCGGCCATACTGTCTCACCATCAGTTCCCGACACGTCCGTATCAATCTGGCACGGCTCATGCGCCTTGCCTGCCAAAGCTCATCGTCATAAATCTGATTGATCCGTTTTGAAAGATTCTTGATCCCCGAGTGCAAATACCAATCAGGCGACAGATAGCGCTCGAAAAGCGTTGCGTTTTCAATCGATATCCAGGATGAGATGTGGATGCCGTTGGTCACATGTGATATGGGAATCTCGTCTTCAGGCCATCCGGGCCAGACATGCGCCCACATGCGCCGGGCAACCCGACCATGCAGCCGGCTCACGCCGTTATGGTGCTGGGACATCCTGAGCCCCAGCACGAACATGGACAGCGGTGCGTTTGAGTTCCCGCCACCGGGCTGTCCCCATGATATGATCCGGTCCGTATCGATGCCAAGACACTCCTGCATGGATTCGACATAAGGAGCCACCATCTCCTTTGGAAATTCATCGTGCCCGGCGGCAACCGGCGTATGGGTCGTAAAAATAGTTGTCCTGGGTATGAT
The DNA here is from genome assembly GCA_029939655.1 of Desulfobacterales bacterium. GTDB lineage: Bacteria > Desulfobacterota > Desulfobacteria > Desulfobacterales > B30-G6 > B30-G6. Next base: position 1,249 of record JAOZSO010000314.1, on the reverse strand, counting down.
TTCGAGAGCCGTTTCCATGTCGATGTCGTACTGGTTTTTAATCTGGCACAATCGTTCGATGCTGCAAAATGCCGAATGACCTTCATTCATGTGACAGATCTTTGGTTGAATACCCAATACCTCCAAAGCCCGCATACCACCAATACCCAGCAGAACTTCCTGCTCCAGGCGCTGCTTTGGCTCACCCGCATAAAGCCGATCCGTAATAGCCCTTACCTCGGCTGGATTCTCCGGTATATTGGTATCCAGCAGGTAGAGTGGCACACAACCGACCTGCACCTTCCAGATAATGGCATGAATCGGCCCCTGGGGACCTGCCAGGGTGATGGATGCTTGATTTCCGGAATGATCCTTGACGCGCCGGAGGGGCATGTAAAAAATATCGTTATCCGGATATTCCTCCTGCTGCCATCCCTCGTCATTTAGAAACTGGTGAAAATAGCCCTTGTTGAAAAGCAGCCCCATTCCCACCAGGGGCAGGGAAAGGTCGGATGCGGCCTTCAGGTGGTCGCCCGCCAGCACACCCAGGCCTCCGGCAAACAAAGGCAGGCTCTCGTGAATTCCGAATTCCATGGAAAAATAGGCAATCGTTCCATCCCCGGCATCCATTGATTCATTGTCCGGATCAGACATCACTGTTTCGGCTTCAAATTTCTTTTTTACGCGCTCCATGTGGGCGAGATACCCCCCATCTGTTGCCAGTTCCTCAAGGCGTTCCGGTGGGATTAAAGTGGAAAAAAGGATCGGGTTACTACCCGACTGACGCCATATCTTCGGATTGATACGCCTGAACAATTCGATGGCGTCTATATGCCAGCACCACCACATATTTCTGGACAGATCCTCCAGAAATTTCAATGGTTCGGGAACCGACGGAAAGACCTGATACATTTGAAGACGTTTCATGGGTTGTCCTTATATGTTAGTTGGAAATTTGGTAGATTATCCCCACTATACTATAAATTCGTCTTAAGGCCACTATAAAATCGCTATGTAATTATCTGTTTATTGGGTTCATTGTGTTTATTGTGTTGTTTTCCGTAAACAGTATTTTCCAAAGACCCGGAACAACTCAAAGAACTCAGTAAATACCCGGGTCTAAAGGGCCCGGCACTGGGTTGCCCCTAAGGGGCTTTATCACCAGTATATGAACCAGAGAAGTCAGAATGTCGTAAAGCGCTAAAATGTTTTAATGCTGGAAAACGAATGAACATCGAACATCGAACGTCCAACATCGAATTTTGAATTT
>JAOZSO010000313.1:0-4721 GCA_029939655.1 Desulfobacterales bacterium | reverse complement strand
ATCTGCACCGATCTCTTGCGGATCAAGGGTTCGCAAAAAGCCTCGACAGATCCACTGGTATGCCTGTGTTTTTTGCGAACCCTCCTCCATCAAGATCTCGGCACATCTCTTCGGGAAAAATCGTTCAGTTCAGGTGACATTTTTTGTCATTATGCGCCAAAATATGTCATTTCGATTCATTAATCCACCAACTCCTCATTACCACATCACTTAATCTAAATTTTTATATCCAATTAACACAAATGGTTACATAACTCTTGTTTTATCTGATAATTTATGGTATGTCATTTGCATTGTCACAATAACAACAATTAAAGAAGTGAGTTGGAACGTACAACACGATTTTTATTTAACATAACTTGCAACAACTAAAAGGAGGACCACCATGATTCAGAAACTGAGAAGCAACAAACAAGGTTTTACCCTGATCGAGCTGATGATCGTTATCGCGATTATTGGTATTCTGGCAGCCATTGCCATACCGAATTTTATTGCATACAGAAACAAAGCGTTTTGCAGCCAGGCGGAATCGGATGCGAAAAGTATTGCGGCAGACATCGCCGACTATTTTGCGATTCCGACCCATACGGCTGTAGCGACAGCTGATGTAGGCTATTCCGCATCAGGAACCAATACCTTTACAGTTACATCGGCCGACGCCAGTGTGAGTATTACCATTACGGTAACAGATGGCAGCGGTCGATGTCCTGCCCAATATCAAGCCGCTGTTGCCGGGTGGGATGGCGCTAATGTTTTCACCGAGGTTCTACTGCCATAATGATTCGACTGAATTAACTGCATAAAGCAACACAATAAAAAAGGGGACGGGGAAACTCATCCCCTTTTTTATTAATTCTGATCTAAATCCGCCACCGCTGGTGGAGGACACGGAAAGGTTCTACCGATCCGATGGATATTATTACATCAGCGGTTAAATACCCACCGGTTGCTATTCCCGCGAAAGCGGGAATCCAGAAAAACACTAAAAGCTTGCAATGATAAAAAAGGATTTGAAAAAGGGATGTTTTCCCGGCGAGATAAAGAACGCCATCGCCTTTGTTTTGCTTGTGTTATTGATTCTGGCGACCTATTCCAATACCTTTCACGCTGCGTGGCAATTCGATGACAAACCCAATATCGTCGAAAACACGCGGCTTCATTTAACCGACTTATCACCAGCCTCGCTTTGGAATACTTTTTTTGCCAAAGCGGGTAAGGATTCATTTTATCGCCCGCTCCCCAGTCTTTCCCTGGCCCTCAACTGGTATGCAGGTCAGGCAGACACATTTGGATACCACCTGGTAAACCTCACCATACACATACTGACCGCATTTATGTTGTTCCTTGCCGGCAGAAAGTTACTGCAAACACCCCGTCTGAAAAATCGATATAATAAAGAAGATGTTTATTTTATTTCCTTGCTAAGTGCCGTTTTGTGGGCAATCAACCCGATCCAAATCCAGGCGGTTACCTATATTGTTCAACGCATGGCAGCCATGGCAGCCATGTTTTATATTCTTGGCATATATTTTTATATAGCAGGCAGGCAGGCAAACCATGGGAAAACACAGGTGCTGTTTTACATGGCATGCTTTTTCAGCTTTGTTTGCGCGCTGATGTCCAAGGAAAACGCTGCAATGATGCCCATAAGCCTGTTACTGATCGAAATTATATTTTACACGGATTTGGCGACATTAAAACGTATGCGAAAGTATCTCCCGATGCTGATGGGTGCAGTGTTTGTACTCATTTCCCTTGGGATAGTCCTTTATAAAACAAATGTCTTAGATTTTCTTTTCAGCGGGTTTGCGTCAAGACCCTTTACCCTCTGGGAACGACTGCTGTCCGAACCAAGAATCCTTTTGTTTTACATCAGCCAGATTTTTTATCCGCTGCCTGCCAGGCTTTCCATCACACACGATATTATCGTTTCAACATCACTGCTGTCCCCATGGACGACAATGCCGGCGATTCTAATCGTTCTGCTGCTGATGGGAATTGCCGTGTCCCAGGTAAAAAAAAGACCGTTATTGGCTTTTTCAATTTTATTCTTTTTTATTAACCATCTTGTCGAGTCAACAATTCTCCCCTTGGAGCTTATTTTTGAACACCGCAATTACCTCCCATCTTTTTTTATTTTCTTGCCGTTTGCCGCTGCCCTGAAGTATCTGATTGATTTTTATCGAACAAAGAACCGTTCCCTGTATGTAATTTTGGCAACCTTTATGATGCTGGTCATCATCGGCCTGGGTTGTTTTACCTACATTCGAAACAGAGACTGGCGCACGGAGGCAACCCTGTGGCAAGATGCCATGAAGAAATCGCCCCTGGATGCTCGCCCCATATCCAATCTGGCCATCCAGCTTGCATGGGGAGAAAACCCCACGCCATTGCAATATGATGTGGCATTGGCAATGTTCAAGAAAGCCATGTCCCTGAACACGGCCCGCGATTTTCTCGTTTCCGATATAATCAATAATATCGGTGTCATATATTACCATAGGGGCGAGTATCAAAAAGCCATCGATACCTATAAACAGGGCCTTGAAATTGATCCCGGTTTTTTAAAAATGCATTATGATTTAATCAACGCCTATATCATGCTGGGACAATGGGAAGAGGGGACTGTGGAAGCGGATCGGCTCATTGCCAACAAAAAAAACTATCTAAAGCCGGAATATTTCAACATTAAAGGATTTATCCTGCTGTGGCAAAACCAACCTGAAAATGCCCTTGTTTATTTCCGAAAAACATTGGAAATGGAGCCGAATAATCAGGCTGTTTTGCTGAACGCAGGGGTGGCCCTCAGCTTGATGGGTGAATGGGCCGATGCCGAGGAAATATTGATAAAAGTCACTAAAAACGTCACGGGGGATCTGCGGCCTGTTTATGCACTCATAGAAAACAGTGTCAGAGCGGGGGACATGCAAAACGCCGAAAAATATACAGAGAAAATGTTTGCCGAATTTGCTATACAAACCATCATGGATGGTTTTGAACTGTTTTCCGAAAACTATCGCACGGCACCCATGTCTGCCGAAATGATTATCCCGGTTGTAAAGAAAACGATGACGCGATTGACAGGAAACCTTGATATCCCGACGCCCGCAACCATCATGGACCTAAAGTGAACGTTTCAAATTTTAAGAATATTGAATTTAGAAATTTTTCAAAGGATTTGATCCATAATCGCTCAATTTAGGATGGAATAATATACCCTGAAAATGAAAACCGAAAAAAAGATTAAGCCGTTACCATTTCCCGTTTATTTCTGGACTGTTGTAACGATTGCTATGGCCGGGCTTGCAGATGCGGTCTATCTTGCCATTTCTCATTTCCGGGTATATACCGATATGGCGTACAAGAGTTTTTGTGCGGTCTCAAAATCGATCAATTGTGACACGGTATCCCAGAGCCCTTTTTCTATTTTGCTAGATATACCGGTTCCCATATGGGGCATTGCCGGATATCTTTTTTTCCTGTTGCTTCTTTATCCTGCCGGCAAGGCGTCTTCAAACAAAACCCGGTTGTGGCCGACCTTGTTCGTCATCGCACTTGCTTTCTCCATTTACAGTATCATCCTGTCCATAATCTCTGTGGTATTTGTCCACAGCTATTGTATCATGTGCATGGTCAGCCATGCGGTAAATCTGATGCTTATGTTTTTTACATGGCTGATCCACAAACGCTTTGCAAACATATCTATTGCAAGCGGTATTTACAACGATATTCAATGGATCCGTGGTCATATAAAAGAGAGCGGTATTTTTCTTGGCATGGCAGCCGGGATGATTTTGCTGTTGATGCTTTTCACTCCCCATTACTGGGAAATGTCAGGGTTTCCATTAGGCCGAGAGCTTTCACGAGGCACCACAGAAGATGGGAACCCATGGATAGGGGCCACGAACCCGAAACTCGTGATTTCCGAATTTACAGATTATCAGTGCTTCCAGTGTAAAAAAATGCATTTTTTCTTGCGTGAGTTCATGGCCAGTCACCCGGGAACCATCAGACTCATTCACCGTAATTTTCCCATGGATCATACCTATAACCCAATGGTAAAAGAACCCTACCATATTGGTTCCGGGAAAATGGCACTCTTTTCCCTATATGCAATCAAACATGATAAGTTTTGGGAAATCAGCGATTTTCTTTTCAATACCGATACGCAAAAAGGACATTTCAATATCAGAGAGATGGCCAAGGCTGCCGGATTTGATGTCATCGAATTTGCAAGGTCGGTAAATGATCGGTCATTACAACAGAAGCTCAGGGCCGACATCCGGGAAGGCATACGCCTTGGTATCACCGGCACACCGGGGTACCTGATTGACGGCAAGGTGTACGTGGGCCATATTCCGGCTGATATCATCAATACGGTCATGGAATAAAATCGTAAGGACGATTTTATGAAGCGCGGCGGTGTCACTTCTTTGACAAAGGTTTACCGCCGTTCGTTTGGAGGGATAAAATATCTATTTTTCCAGCCCGGTCTTATTGCGAGGATCTCGAAAAGCTGGTAGTTATTAACCTGGCGACTAAATAGCCAACTCCGTCATGCCGGACTTGATCCGGTATCCAGTGTCTTTCTGGATTCCCGCCCCCTTCCTGCGAAGGGGCAGGCACACGGGAATGACAACCGTAGTGCTTGAGCTTGTATCTCCAAGGTCTTGTTTTGATCATTCGAATTTGGATCATTCGGTATTGCCCTTCGACCTTGC
>JAOZSO010000312.1:0-4728 GCA_029939655.1 Desulfobacterales bacterium | reverse complement strand
GGTCTATATGCCATATTTTTTGAAGGCATCCAATACGTTGTCCAGCTGCTGTTTCTGCACAATCAACATCTTTTCCGCTTTGGCTTCTTTTATCTTTTTGGAAAGCGCTTCGATGTCGGCCGGTTTTTCAAGAAAATCAGATGCACCGAACTTCATCGCCTCGACACCCCTTTCCAGGGATGCATGTCCGGTCAGCAGAATGATCTGTGCCTCGGGGTGCCTGGCTTTTATCTTTTTCAAGACAGCCAGGCCGTCCATTTCCGGTAGTTGAAAGTCTAAAATAACGGCATCAAAAAAATCGCTTTCGATGAACGCCAACGCCTCTTTTGCGGAAGAGGCTGTCGTGACATCCATGCCCCGCAAGCGCATTCTTTCGGACATTGATTCCAGAAAATCTTTTTCATCATCCACAAGCAAAACTTTTGCTTCCATGGTTTTCTCCTTGTATCAGCAATATCGTTATATGTCCTTTTGAAAAATATATGCAAACCCCTGGAGCCGCGGGACGCATTCGGAATATATGCATGACATCCCTATAATTCGGCGAAAGGGTCCTCTTCTTTAGCTTATCTTTTGGTAAAATGTCAAGAAAAGGTGCCGGGAAATGGAATTCGTCATATCTGGAGGGTCGGGGGGGGTGTTATCACTATAGAAGCTGAATTGCCAGATCCGACAACTCGGATCTCTCACCTTTTTCCAGATTGATATGCGCGTACAGTTTCTGTCCTTTCATCTTTTCGATGAGGTAGCTGAGACCGTTGGACTGGCTGTCCAGATAGGGGTGGTCAATCTGGTAGATATCACCGGTGAAAATAAGTTTGGTTCCTTCCCCGGCGCGTGTAATGATGGTCTTGACTTCATGGGGTGTAAGGTTCTGGGCTTCGTCAACAATAAAGAACACCTTCACAATACTCCGGCCACGTATATATGACAGTGGCGTTATAATGATTTTTTCTTCGGACAAAAGTTCCTCGATGCGTCGGCTGCTGCCGTTCTTACCGGAAAACTGATTATGTATCACCGTCAGGTTGTCGTACAACGGCTGCATGTAGGGATCGAGTTTCGAATTGATGTCTCCGGGCAGATATCCTATGTCCTTGTTGCTCAAGGGTACGATGGGTCGTGCAAGAAAAATCTGGCGATAGTGCCGCTTGGTTTCAAGGGAAGCGGCCAGAGCCAGCAAGGTCTTCCCTGTGCCTGCTTTTCCAGAAAGAGTCACCAGCGGGATATCTCTGTCCAGCAGCGCATTCAGAGCAAATGACTGCTCGGCATTCCGCGGCCGAATACCATAACAACTTCTATTCTCGATGCGCTTGATCTGATCCGCCTTGGCATCATAAACTCCCAGGGCGGATTTACTACCGTTCCGCATAATCAAAAATTCATTGGGTAGCAATTCTTTTTCAAAAGTCATCTCCCTGGCTCCAAACGCATAGGGCGTTGTGTACATAAGATCGATAATCTGTTCGGGAAGACTTTCGACAACACGTTTTCCCTTGTAGAGCTCGGCTATATTTTTAACATGATCGGTGGTGTAGTCCTCAGATAAAAGTCCGACAGATTTGGCTTTCATCCGGAGATTGATATCTTTTGTAACCAGTACGGCACGCTGAAAAGACTTGTCGAGAGCCACATGATAGGCAGCGTTCAGAATGTGGTGATCCACTTTGTCTTTTGAAAAATTAGTGGTGATTTTTTGATGAAAGGGTTTTCCGAGTCTAACCGATATGTTTCCCTTGCCGGCACCGATGGGAATACCACCGTTGAAAATACTGTCCCCTGTCAGGGCATCCAGGGAACGAAGGAATTCCCGAGCATTGCAATTAAGGATATCTTTACCTTTTTTAAACCTGTCCAGTTCTTCGATGACCACGATGGGAATCACCACATCATGCTCATCAAAATGGTAAAGGCAGGTACTGTCATGTAGGATGACATTGGTATCGAGAACAAAAACCTTTTTCTTCCCAGAACTGGAAAAGGTGCTTGGAACATTCATGCCGCAACATATAGCATACAATAACTGGTGATGCAACAACATGGAGCGTTTTTGCGCTATGCTGGATCACCTCTATAGCATTTGTCAAAATAACGTTCCGGTTACTCCGAAAAGGGTTGTTCCCTATGCCGGCAAACCCCCATCCTGATATCGCGGAATCGCACTCCCGGTCCTTTTATCGGCTCTCCTTGCAATGTGCTCTTTTTGGTTATAGAATATAAAATGATCGAAACCGACCGGACCATACTTCAAATCATGCTGGAAAAACAGTTTTCACGCATCGAAAAAGAATAAAATGGAGATAAAAATGGAAACAGCCAAAAAGATGGTGGCGGACAAAGGACGCGAAATCGTTTCGGTTCCTGTGGGAACGACCCTCTGTGCCACGCTTGAAAAAATGAATCAAAAAAAAGTCGGCGCCATTCTTGTCACCAGAGATGAAAAGATCATCGGCATATGGACGGAAAGAGATCTCATGCGGGATATCATTCGAGAAAGGTTTGATCTTAAAGACGCGTTGGTAGAGGATTACATGACCACCCAACTGATTTCGGCTCCCCACACCGATACGGTCTTCAATCTCATGGATAAATTCCTAGGGCTCAGGGTCCGACACCTGCTGATCGAAGAAGACGGCAACATTATCGGTTTGGTCTCAGGAGGAGACGTCATGAAATGCGTCATTCATGAAAAGGATACCGAACTAAGACAGCTCAATTCCATGGTGAGTTGGGATTACTATGAAAACTGGAAATGGAAATCTAAAGATCATTGAAATACAGAAGTCAGAAGACTGAACTCAGAATTCAGAATTTAGAAGACTGCATTTCGTAAAGTGCTAAATTGTTTGAATGCTGGAATAATATCTCTATTCCTGTGATGATGACCTGGGCGGACTAACCACGGCCTCCCCTTCCAGCACAATGACCGCATTCTGATTCATACAGATTGTTTTCAGTCGCACCTTCTTCTTGTCTATTTTTTCGACGACTTCCACGCGCGCAGTGATGGTATCCCCCATGTGAACCGGTGCTAAAAAAGAGAGGGTCTGCTGCATGTAGATCGATCCGGCCCCCGGAAGTTGTGTCCCAATCACTGCCGATATCAATCCTGCCGGAAGCATGCCATGTGCAATACGCGTTTTAAAGTAAGTATTCCGAGCATAGGCCTCATTGACATGGGCCGGATTGAAATCCCCTGAAATTCCCGCATACAGATAGATATCCGCTTCTGAAAACGTCTTCGAAAATTCAGCGGTATCTCCTAAGCAGATCTGATCATATGTCTTTCCAACCATTGATGACCCCTTTGATTTAATTTATCTCTAAGCTGAGCGTAGAATAAAATCGTATTACGATTTTATTGTCAAGTTCCATGAGATGCCCGGGCTAATTTCTACCTTGACATATAGATCCTATAAACCCTATTGTTGGTGGACGATGAAATTTCCTGTCCTCGGGTGGGAAAAAAATTTTTATGACGGGAAACATAAAACGATGTGTATGATTCTGCACGTCGTACCGATTGGAACATAAGAATGTACAGGGAGTCGACATGAAAAAATATGACATTATTGAAACAGCAACACGGCTTTTTGCCGCCCAGGGTTTTGATGGAACAACGACACTGCAGATCGCGAGGGAAGCCAAGGTCACTGAACCCTTGATTTATTACCACTTTGAGGGAAAGGACGATCTTTTTACCCATATCATTCGCAATGGATTTGAGGCCTACTTTACACGACTGGAATCCCTGAATCAGAAAACATCGACACAGTTTGAAAAAATAGAAAATCTTTTCACCCTCCACTTTGATTTTATCAAAGAACGGCCGGATGAAATATATCTGGTTGTCTGCGCATGCCCTGCCAAGCTCAAGGACACCAAGCATGTCTGCAGACAACAACTCGAGAAGCAGCGAAAGTGGCTCACATCCTATCTAAGAAAATGTATCAAGGAAGGCATGGCAAACGGTGAATTCAAAGAGATGCCGGTTTCCGAGACTGCGCTACTGCTGCTTGCCTTCATCAATGGCATCGTCCGCCAGCGCACGCTGAAATTTGGGTCACGCAGGGGAATGAAAAAGGCGGCCGTGGAATTCTGTCGCAGAAGCATGGTGCTGCAGGATTAGCGGCACGAAAATTTTGACAAATATTTCCCTGCACAGGTAAGCAATTCTGTCTGATTCAGATTTGTTCGCTAAACCCGCGGCAGTTTTTTTCAGGAAGTGTGACCATGACATTTGAAACTCAATTGGTTCCCACTCTCAGGGAAGGGATCGATGTAATCAAGATGGTTCTGTTCCAGGAGCTGAAATCCTTGCTGATTCTGACAGAGAGGAATTCGGCCGATGTGAACCGCCTCACGGGTGCTGTTGTGAATGAACTTTTTAGTGCCACGCATTCAAAGGAGGCCGCCCAAATCTTTAGCCAGGTGAATCGAGATGCCGTTGAAAAAACATCCCGGATGATTTCAAAAGATCTCAACCACCTCAGAATACCCTTGACAGATGCCCTGCGTATTCAATTTCTTTGTGACAGTCACGAAGGTATCGACAGTGCTGCTGTTTTGGAAAGGGCCAAGAAACAGAAGATTCTGATTGTGGAAAGGGAAGTGCCGCTGCCAGGCGCATTCATGAGTATTGTTCGCAGTTTTGGCAGGGCCTATGGGATCCTTAACTAGTGCCCATCCACAAATGGTCTTTTTCCGCGATATCGGCGTTGGACGCCA
>JAOZSO010000311.1:0-4744 GCA_029939655.1 Desulfobacterales bacterium | reverse complement strand
TGGGCATCGCACCGGTACTCGGTTCCGGCAATGCCCGTTTTTCCTTGCTCTATGTGAAGGATCTGGCTGAAGCGGTCGTTCAGTGGTTGAATTGCAATTGCCGTATGTCCGACACCTTTGAGCTGCACGATGGTCATCCCGGGGGCTATTCATGGCACGATGTTATCGATACGTTTAAACATCTGCGCACCAGATCTGTGGTCAGCATAAAAATGCCGATGGTTCTGGCAAGACTGGTGGCCGTATTGAATTTGCCTGTCTCCCGGGTTTTGGGCTATGCACCCATGCTGACCCCCGGCAAAGTGCGTGAACTGAGCCATTCCAACTGGGTTTGTGATAACGCCGCTTTGAACAGCGCCACTGGTTGGACACCTCGTGTCTTGTTACCGGAGGGGCTGCGACAAACTTTAGGACGGGAATTAAAAACGTAAAATCAGGAGGCTATCGAATGAAAGGTAATGAATATGATGATATATTTCAAGAGCTCAAGCAAACGATAGGATCGTTCGTTCCACCAGAGCAGGATATCCATGAAAATACGGATCTGGTCGCCGATCTGGACCTGGATTCACTGAAAGTCATGAAAATTCTGGAATTGGTGGAAGACCGTTTTGATATCTCCATACCCTTAAATATCATGCCGGATGTGCGCACCGTGAAAGACTTTGTATTACAGATACAAGAACTAAACGGGGATGAATGATAATGACTATTTTTGATAAATTCCAGCAACTGGCCGAGGCCCGTAAGGAAATGGAGCAATGCAGTAATCATTTTTTCAATATCGTAATGCAAAAGATTGTTTCTGGAACAGAGGCCATAGTAGACGGTCGTCCCATGATTCTAGCCGGCAGCAATAACTATTTGGGCCTTTCCTTTGATGCCGATTGTATTGAAGCCGCTTGTGATGCCGCCCGTAAAGAAGGTACCGGTACCACCGGTTCAAGAATGGCCAATGGGACCTTTTCAGGCCATGTGGCACTGGAGCGGGAGCTGGCTGAATTTTTCATCTGTCAGGAGGCAATTGTATTTTCCACCGGCTATGTCGCCAACCTGGCGATGCTCTCCACCCTGATGGGTGCCGGTGAAATCATTCTGCTGGATGCTGATTGCCACGCCAGCATTTATGACGGCTGCCGAATGGGAGGTGCAGAGATCCATCGTTTTCGCCACAACGATGTTCAGAACCTGGAAAAACGGCTGCGACGCCTTGAAAAACGAAACGCCAATGTCCTGATTGTGGTGGAAGGTCTTTACAGCATGCTTGGGGACCGAGCGCCCCTGGCAGACATTGTCTCCGTCAAAGAAAAATATGGGGCCTATCTATTGGTGGACGAAGCCCACTCCCTGGGTGTTCTGGGTGCCAATGGACGGGGACTGGCCGAGGAGACCGGTGTGGCTAGTAGTGTCGATTTCGTAGTCGGCACATTCAGCAAAAGCCTGGGTGCCATTGGCGGTTTTTGCGTCAGCAATCATCCCGAGCTCAACCTGGTCCGATACGCCAGTCGCCCATATGTTTTCACGGCTTCATCGTCACCTTCGGTAATTGCCTCCACCCGGAAGGCACTGGAAATAATGCAAACAAGACCCGATCTGCAACAGCGTCTCTGGGACAATGCCGACAGGTTGTATAAAAAACTACAGGAATTGGATTTCGCAACGGGGCCGGAGCTGAGTCCCATTATTGCCGTACAACTGGAAGACAAGGACGAAGCCTTCGCCCTTTGGAGTGGCCTGATAGAGCAGGGTGTATACGTCAATCTGGTTTTTCCGCCCGCCACGCCGGACGGCAGTTATCTGCTGCGCAGCAGTGTCAGCGCCGGCCACACGCCGGAACAGATGGATCGGATCTGCCAGGCATTTACAGTCGTGAAAGAAACGACGACCAGCGCCAAACCAGTCTGAAAAGAAGGGTTAAACGATTAAAATACAATCATGCGTCTTCTAATAAGATTTGCCCGAGATTATCCGCTCAACAGCATCCTCATGGTACTGGCATTATTGCTGGCGGGATTGATAGAAGGCCTCGGACTTACTATGCTCCTGCCCATCATCGGCATTACCATTGGCAGCTCCACCGGTGTAGGGTCGGTTCCCGCTGCTGAAAATGGTGCTTCTACTTCCACGCTGGAACGGATGGTTGCAGACGGCTTTGCCTTTCTGGGTATTACACCAACCCTGGGTATACTCCTGATCATCCTTGTCGCCACCATCACACTGAAAAGTGGATTAATGTTGCTGGTGAACAAACAAATCGGATATACCATCGCACGGACCGCCACTGGCCTGCGACTCGAATTGCTGCAGGCCCTGCGTGCCTGCCGCTGGCAGTACTTTATCAGGAAATCCCCCGGAAGCCTAGCAATTTCCATATCATCCGAAACAAGCAGGACATCGAAAGCCTATAAGAGCGGTATCATCATGACCGCTCAGTTCTTTCATGCACTCATTTATTGCATCATGGCATTTCTGGTATCCTGGCAAGCGACATTGATCTCGCTCACGGTTGGTTTTACTATTATATTTGCATTAAAACGCTTTCTCAAAAGATCTCGCCGCGCCGGCAGGCGTCAAACAAATCTCCGAAAAGCGCTGATGAGGTTGTTCATCGATACCTTGCAGTCCATAAAGCCCTTGAGGGCCATGGCGCGTGAGAATGCATCCGACCATCTACTGAAAAAAAGGACCATCCTCCTGAACAAGGCGTTACAGAAACAAATTCTGAACAAGGAATTTCTGTTAGCTTTTCAACAAATACTGGTTACGATCTTTCTGGCAGGCGGAATTTACGTATTGTTAACTTACTGGCAAATGTCGCTGGCCAGCGTAATAGTGCTGATATTTCTTATCTCCCGGTTGTTGAAGCGACTGAACAGAATTCAAGAACGTTATCAGGAACTCATGGTTAATGAAAGCGCCTACTGGTCTTTACAGAAAACCCTCCAAACGGTGAAAAGTGAGCACGAGGATTTGGGCGGAGACCGGACGCCTACGCTGAAACAGGCAGTTCGCCTGGAAAATGTGAATTTTGCCTATGACGACCGGCAGGTGCTGCAAAATGTATCGCTCACCTTTCCCAAGGGCCGGATCATTGCCATTGTAGGCCCTTCAGGATCGGGAAAAACAACCCTGGTGGATCTGGTAACCGGTCTGCTGCGGCCCCAGCAGGGCGAGGTGTGGATCGACGATGTGCCCCTGGCTGAGGTAAATCTGAAAAACTGGCGCAAAATGATCGGCTATATCCCCCAGGAAACTATATTGCTGCACGATACGGTGCTGAACAATATTACATTGGGTGATCCCGATCTAAGTGCAGCAGATGCACAGGACGCCCTGCGTGCTGCCGGCGCATGGAAGTTTGTCAATAGTATGCCTCAGGCTATGGAGAGCGAGGTCGGCGAACGCGGAAGCAAATTGTCCGGGGGGCAAAGACAGCGTATCGCTATTGCGCGGGCCCTGGTGCATAAACCGAAACTGTTGATTTTTGACGAGGCCACCAGCGGTCTGGATCCTGTAAGCGAAGCCGCTGTTTGCGATACATTGCAACAGCTTAGCGGAGAACTCACTATTATAGCCATCTCGCATCAGTCGGCGCTGGCTAAAATAGCCGATAAATCCTACCGTATCAAGGATGGGAAAATCTTGCGGGCAGAGAACAGCCCGTGGTCGACCACCCCACAGCAGATATCGATTCTGAATCCGGTCCCAAGCTGTGCGGAATTAACCCCTAGTGAAGAGTAAAAGGCTTACAGTCCAATATGCCCCAAAAACGAACATTTCATGGCATTGATGAAATTATCCGTCGTATCCGCCTGATTGCCTTTGATTTCGACGGCGTGTTTACCGACAATATGGTTTTTGTATTCGAAAACGGCACCGAAGCTGTACGATGCTTTCGCAGCGATGGTATTGGTTTGCAAAAACTGAAAAAACTGGATATTGAAACCGTTATCATCTCCACTGAGGCCAATCCCGTGGTATCTGCCCGGGCGCGTAAATTAAAAATTCGCTGTATCCAGGACTGTCAGAACAAACGCGCAGTGCTGGAAGACATTGCTCATGAAAAAGGGATTACCTTGAGCGAGGTCGCTTTTGTGGGCAACGATATTAACGATCTGTCTTGCCTTGAGTGCGTCGCACTTCCTATTGTGGTTCAGGATGCCTATCAGGATGTAGTGCCCTGCGCGCTCTTTCAAACCAGCAAACCCGGCGGGCACGGTGCAGTGAGAGAGATTTGCGATCTGTTTGAACAAGTATTGCAAAATAAATAATCAAGAACTAAAAAGTCACAATCAAGAGTTTAGGGAGGAATCGAAATGCGCAAACTCACTCTGAATGGAAAAATCGTTCAAGATAACAGTGATTGCTACGTTATTGCCGAGATCGGGCATAACCATCAGGGCGATCTCGAAACTGCCAGGGAGATGTTTCGTGTCGCCAAGGAATGCGGGGCAGATGCGGTAAAATTACAGAAACGCGACAATCGCAGCCTGTTTACCAGAGCCGGGTATGAAAAGTCCTACGATAATCCGAACAGCTATGGTGAAACTTATGGTGATCATCGGGAGTTTTTAGAATTCGGCGCGATCGAATATAAGGAGCTAATGAATTACGCTGATGAAATTGGAGTGACGATGTTTTCCACCGCCTTTGATTTCAACAGCGCCGATTTTCTGGCCCAACTCGATATCCCGATTTATAAAATCGCTTCCGGGGATCTGAAAAGCATTCCGTTGCTGACCCA
>JAOZSO010000310.1:0-4764 GCA_029939655.1 Desulfobacterales bacterium | reverse complement strand
TCGGCAACCCTTGGACCCTACATCGGGTTTATTGTGTTTATTGTGTTCATTGTGTTTGTTGGGTTTATTGAGTTGCCCTCAGCTATAGGCCTTTAGCCACCCTCGGACCCTTGTATCACCCTCCGCCCCTCGTACCCTAAATTTGGATCAACTCTTTTGGAGATGATCCAAATTTCATAGTATCTGACTCAGAAACAGTTTGGTGCGATCCATTTTAGGCTCGGTGAAAAAGTGATCCGCCGTGCCTTCCTCCACCTTCATGCCATCCTCCATAAATATAACCCAGTCGCTGACTTCCCGGGCAAATCCCATTTCGTGGGTAACGACAACCATGGTCATGCCCTCAATCGCAAGGGCTTTCATCACCTCGAGAACTTCCCCGATCATTTCCGGGTCCAGGGCACTGGTGGCTTCATCGAACATCATCACTTTTGGTTTCATTGCCAACGCCCTGGCAATGGCCACCCGTTGCTGCTGTCCGCCGCTGAGTTGGCTTGGAAATGCGTCTGCTTTTTCTGAAATGCCCACTTTATTCAGCAGCTGCATGGCTTCGTCGTCAGCCTCACTTTTGGACCTTTTGCGGACGAGTATTTGTGCCAGGGAGATGTTTCTCAGAACCGTAAGGTGCGGAAAGAGGTTGAAATGCTGGAATACCATGCCCACTTCCTTACGGATCTCCAGGCGGTTCTTCTTGTTGTCGTCGAGGGGAATACCATCAATGGTGATGGATCCTGTATCGATTTCCTCCAGCCCGTTCAGGCACCGCAAAAAAGTTGACTTTCCGGATCCGGACGGCCCGATTAAAACCACAACTTCGCTGCGGCGAATGTTCGTGGTAAAATCTTTCAGCGCCACGACACCATTGGTAAACGTCTTGCCGATTCCGTCGACGTGGATAATGTAATCACCGAACTCCTTAGAACTCATGCGTGTACCTCATAAGGATCAGGTTGTTTAGACTGTAGGCTATTAGGTGTTTAGCATGTTGCCCGACGGCGTGCCTTGAACGCTTTCAGCCTCCATCATATTCAAAATATTTACTTATTTTTCTATCCGAAAAACGCTGTATTTTAGATCGTCTTCACCGATCTCCGCCTACAGCCTAACAGCCTATCCTCCTGTCGTGCTACGTCACGACCCTGTAGCGCTTTTCAAAATAAGCCACGACCTGTGACAACGTGATGGCCAGCGCAAGGTAAATTGCTGCGATGGTAAAAAAAATTTCGAATACCAGAAATGTCTCCGAGGCGATTTCATTGGCTTGCATGGTCATCTCATATATGGCGATGACGCTGACCAGAGACGAATCCTTGATCAGGGAAACTGCCTGGCTGGTCAAGGGCGGAAGTATTCGCCGTATGGCCTGGGGCAGGATGATATAGCGATAGTTCTGGTACGTGCTCAGCCCCAGGGTGTAGGAGGCTTCCCATTGTCCCTTGTTGACGGCAACGATGCCGGACCGGTAAATTTCCGAGGCATAGGAACCTTCAAACAAGCTCAGCGCCAGGACACCTGCTACAAAACGATCGATGTCCAGAATCGGTGCGACAACGAAATACATGAAAAATATCTGTACCAGTAATGGCGTGTTGCGCGTAATCTCAAGATAGACACGGGCAATACCTCTTGCCAGCAACGAGTTGGAAAGACGCATCAAAGCCGTGACGAGCCCGATGATGTAGGTCAGAATAAGGCTGATCCAGGTGAGATTCAGGGTTATCTTGAGTCCTTTCAGAATGGGTCCGGCAATGAATCGTCCGTCATCGAATTCATATAGATATTTGGGAATCCGAAACCACTGCCAGTAATATCCCTGATCTTCGGCACCCTTCAGAAGGAAGAATGCTCCCCCGATCATAAGGAACAGGTATGCCAATATATCAAAGAGGTGCATCCGTTTAAAAAATCGATAGATTGAATTTATCATAGGCCTACAAAATACGTTTTGGCGTAAATAGCCTGGTTTTTTTGGCCAGGCCAGAGCCATTTGGCTATACCGATGGCTGAAGCTATTTAAACCCGTATAGGGTTTACTCAGTTTCGGGTCCTATGGGCCCGAGTCTCTACTTGGACCCCGGTTTCCCCACCAGGTGGTCATCGGCTTTTTTTACGACGCTGTTCATATCACGCCGAATATCATCGGGTAGAGACGGGGGGGCCAGTTGCATTCGAAGTTCCTTATACCTTTCCACGGCGCGTTCGTAAAGACCTTTGGCACCTTTTGTTTGCCGGTGATCCAAACTGTCGGCAACAAACAGGCTGGGACGAATGTTGTCCCTGCAGTATCGCAGGGTGTGATCGGTGGTCACAAAATTTCCATCGGGCGAGTTGTCCAGAATATCCTGCAATGCCAGGGTGTCATCATTTACCACCACGGGGCCGTTACATTTTTGAATGATGGTGAACAGCTGATCGTCGATGATCAGCTGAATCGGGCTGGCTGCCGTGGCCCCACCCAGCCTTCCGGCGCCGTATTGAATATCACTTCCTGCAAGGTCCAGCAACGCCGGCATCAAGGATTTTTCAACCAGGGCCTGTCCGTCCGACAGATAGGAATCGGTCATGAAGGAAAATGTTTCCACCGGGATGTCGAATCTGTTCTTGATGAATTGGGACGCCGCCGCCCGGCCAAGCATGCTTTCGGCATTCCCCAGAAGCGCGTTGCCGGTGGCCATATCCATGCTGGTGGTGTAAACAGATCCGATGACCGGCGTTCCGGGCTGAAAAATCTGGGTCATCACGACCATGGCGAGAATTTCGATGCTGGCCAGGAGAACGGTCCCTGCAACGGTTATCGGCGCGGTTGCACCTGAAATGGCCAGGGAGTTGGCCACCACAGGAACGCCATATCGGCAGGACTGGAGGATGGTCTCCATGTCCATGGGTTTGAATTGAAGCGGCGAAAGGGATGTGGGGTAGGTAAGGAGCATGGGTCTTTCCTTCAACGCTTCAACGCTGCCTGCCTTTGCGAGCATCAGCTCGAACAGAAAATCCACGGTTTCGGGACAGTATGCCAGTACCATCAGGGGTTTGGACGTGTTCTGCAGGTGGATGTTCAGGGAATGCACGTCGGCGGTTTCGTAGGGGACGTCCATGGGTGTCTGCATGGCAATTTTATGTATATTTTCCAATCTGTCGGCGAGCTGGGTCCACTCGGCAAGGCTTTGCCTGGTGACATCCACGAATGTGTTGATATCCGGGTCGTGATACTGCATGGTCTGGACACAGGTGCTGGTGTAAAAGGATCCTGTTGGGTGGGGGACCACAAAATCGTGTTTCTCGTGACTTCCCTTGACCGTGAAGCTGTGGGGTACCGTTTCCAGAGCCGCTTCGATCATGTCCCGGCTGAAACGAACCTGCTCGGCCTTGTCATCGACGTCTGCGCCTGCTCTTTTTAGTATGGCCAGCGCCTTTGGATATTCGATTTTCACGCCCTTATTCGAAAGAATATTGAGGCATTTTTCATAAATAAGGATTTCTTCGTTTTCGGTGAGAAATCGAAGACGTGGGTTGTGGGGCATTTGGGCTCTCCTTATATTCAAGTTTCAAATCCGAAGCACGAAATTCGAAATTCTAAACGGTTCGACAGGCTCACCGCCCTGAGCAACGCCGAAGGGCAATATCAAATGACAAAAATATCGAATGCTCAAAACAAACCGTATGACATTCAAGCCCAAAGGCTATGTTTTGGTCATTTGAGCATTCGATATTTGGATTTGCTTCGAATTTCGATATTCGAATTTCTAATTTATTCCTTGGTGTGTGCACTTCGACGCAGCTGCCGACCGCCTTCGGGACCGAAGGTTGCAACAGGGCTCCACCAGAGGGGCACCTTGATACTGTCGCTGGTCAATTTGCCACGTCCCTCAGCCGTTTCACGGGCTGTTTCATATCCTGCCTGGGCATGGCGCACTACACCGATACCGGAGTCGGTAGTCATACACGCATCCAGGCGAAAATCGGCCTCGTCGCTGCCATCGGCTATCATGGTTACGCCGGTATGAACTGCTTCCCCCATGGAGTAATTGGCCTGAATAGCGATGAGATCACACATGGCCGCGCAGTTCAGGAGCGCATTGAGCATGGGCCAGTCTGATATCAGATCCCCGCCGTCCTTCATCTTCTCCGACTCAAAGGTGGGGTTCACGATGGATCCGGAGTCCAGGTTGTCCCGGGAAAAAGCGACGGGACCTTTTACGTCACCCTTTTTGATGAGCTCATTGACTTTGAGGGCAAAGGCCTTTCTCTCTCCGAAGCCCAGGTAGCATACACGGGCCGGAAGTGCTTCGATGGGCAGGGTTTCCCGGGCCAGATTGATCCATTTCACCGTCAGCTTGTCCTCCGGAAACATCTCCAGGGCCAGGTCATCCAGACGTTTAAGATCGTCCGCGTCCCCGGAAATACAGGTCCAGCGAAAAGGACCCCGACCTTCACAGAACAGGGGGCGAATATACTCTGCCACAAATCCCGGAATGGTCATGGCTTCTTCCTCCGGCATACCTGCATCACGGCATTCCTTTCGAATGGATGTGCCATATTCAAACACCTGGACACCATCTTTTTTGGAGAAAGCATTCATGGCTCTCAACTGTTTGACCATGGACTCACGTGCTTTTTCAAAATAGCCATCTCGATCAGCTACCCTCAGAACTTCAGCTTCAGCCGGTGTAAATCCCTCGGGTATATATGAGAGAGGATCGTGACAAGGACACATTTCAGTGACGATGTCGGGTTCGAATCCTTTGTCGTATGCTTCCCAGAACA
>JAOZSO010000309.1:0-4770 GCA_029939655.1 Desulfobacterales bacterium | reverse complement strand
GCCCTATCCGGATTAGCAGGAATGGTCCGGTAGAACGCTAGCCTTAAGCGGCTAGAGCGTAGTTATAATCGTCTGCGATTACATTAAGTTCCGTCTTTTTTACGAGCTGACAGATGCTCGGCATGCGACCAGAGTTTCTTTATCCCCGTCGAAGCCGTTTCGCCCCCAATAGTCTCAAAGAACCATTCAATCGCCTTGCGATTGAATTATACGCGGCTATCACCGCTCAAATACCCCATAGAAGGATATCCTTTAATTTAATCAGGATGACGCTGATTGTCAAACAACAATAAATTAGTATAACGAATTTATTATAAGCGACATTGTCGCGTTTTCCGCATTACCTCTTGTTTTTAAAGTCTATCCCGCTTCCTTATCCGTACCCCTGATCAGAAGACCGGTCAGATAGGTCCCGCCGATGGCCAGGCATTCCATATCGAGGTGTTTTTCCGCGGACTGCCGGAAAAGAATCGACGATTGGGCCGGAAACATATCATCCTGGTCGTTGAAACGAAAAAACACCGGTATGCGGGGCAGCATCTCAAGCATGACGGCGGTGTCGAAAGCCGGCTCCTCCAGAATGCGCCCTCCCATACGCCGGCAGGCCGATTTCAGCACATCGATCCGGCCTGCAAAAGTAGTTTCGATGATCTTGTTCGTATTGGTGGTAAAATAGCTCACCAACGGTCCGGCGTCCTTGAATTCACGATAGGTCACCCACTCGCCCGGCTCCGGCTCCTTTTCCGGGCACTGCAGGACATAGCAGCAAAGCAGAACACTCACGGCAAACGTGGCTTTTTGACCTGCAGCATCCACCACTCCCGCTTTGGACACTCTGTGAGGTTTCCCATAAAACGGGATCAAAAGCGCATCGTCGCTCACCTCTGCCCCCAACGTGCCGGATTTGGCAATAAGATCGATATCGGCGATTTGTTCCAGGTATCGACGGTAGGTAGTTTCGAAAATCTCTGCTTTTTTCATTTCGACCCCTGCATTCCGATCCACAGTAATTTTGCTGATCTGTTTTTCCAAGCACCCCTCCTCTTCTACAGAATCCACTCACCTTAGATACGTTGGCTATCCAGTATAATCGAAACCCCTGGCGTTCATTTTCTTTACCGGCATGAAATACTTAAATCACAAATTACAAAATCCAAACAAATTACAAAACTCAAATCCAAAACGATGTGCAGGGTTCAGTCAATCGGTCAGTCTTCGATATGAATTACGTTTTGCCACACTCGATCCAATGACACATCGCGGCTTAATCCATGTTTGGATCATTGGAGCTTGGCGTTTGGATATTATTTGCTTTTTATTATTTGGTGCTTGGGATTTAGTGTATGCAAAGCGTCCACTTTTCTGAGACATCTCATTTTGCTTATTAACGAGAATTGTTGGACACGACACTAACAGGCAATGTCCATCTTAAACGTCTTCATCATAATGCTTGCACCGATCATACTGGTGGCGTGCGACATTGCATCCAGAATATCACCATCTTCCCAGCCAAGGCTGTGCAAACTATCGACATCTGCCTGGGTAACGGCATTCGGTTTTTTTATGGCGTTCATCACGAAGACCACCATGGCCCTGTCCTTGTCATCCAGGGGCGCCTGGGACGGATCCTGGGCTGTTTTCTGGATGTCCTCCTCGGACATGCCCTGCATCTTCAGAAAATTCTTGTTGAAGTTGATACAAAAAGCATACTCATATTCTTCGGCCACCAGGTAACGGATGGTGGACAGCAACCCAAACCCAAGATTCGGGTGCCGGGTGAAATATTGAATCGACTGCCACATCGTTTTCATCATCCAGGGACTGGCACTCGCCAGTTCCATTGGAGAGGGAATCACGCCAATATTGGTTTTCAGCGCGTCATAGATTTCTTTGACATCCCCTTCTGCTTTTTCGGGATTTATGGTTTGGATCAGGGCCATGGTTACCTCCTTTTGGGTCGAGACCTTTGAAAAGCACCCCCTTTTGCTCGATTCCTGTATCAGGTAATAATTTCATTCCTCAAAATACCCTATGTATTCCTGCGGTTAAAATTTTCTCCTTCTTTGGACTCAAACAAAATTGAATGTTTTTCAAAAGCCTCGGGTCTGTTGTTTTGGGATAAGCGATAAGCAGTTTATCGCTTAATGCTAGCTGCTTAACGCTATCCATATCACAGTCGGGTCAACTTTGCGAATATTCACTATTGAGATTTTAGACAAGCGGGTTTATACTTACTATTATGGCTGACAAACGAAAAATTGAAAGAACCATCTGCAACAGACAGGTCTCGTTTTCCGTCGACGGGAAAGCTTATGAAGGTACTATCGAAAATATCAGCAACGAAGGCACCCTCATTCTAATGAACACCCCGGTACAGCTTCAACAGGATAAGGAAATCTCCATTACTATTACGAGCGCCGACCAAGGGGATATGAAAAAAGCCAGGGTCATATGGGCGGATGAAGGAGCTTTCGGGGCTGAATTCCTCGTTTAACAAAGCGATTATACCGCATCCGCTGTGTTACTGACCATTCGCGGTAACACAAACTACAGCTTCATGGTCAGACGCCTTGCGGCTGCAGCATCCTCGCTTTGTTAAACCTGGCGATCATACCGCCGCTGTGTTACTGACCATTCGCGGTAACACAAACTACAGCTTCATGGTCAGACGCCTTGCGGCTGCAGCATCCTCGCTTTGTTAAACCTTTGGATCCTTTTGAATCTCGATCTTACTATTTCAACACAAGAGCTTTTCCAGATCTGCCAGTGTATGCACCATGTAGTCCGGTGAGGCTTCGGTGAGTTTTTCCGCTCTATGCCAACCCCATGTCACGGCAACAGTAACGGCACCCGCTTTCTTTCCCTCGATCATATCCCCTTTGGTATCGCCCACATAATAAGCCGGCAGATCCTGATACCGAGCCATGGCCTTTTGGATTTTTTTCACCTTGCTTCTTTCCATCTCCCCACCAACGACCTCATCAAAACAAGCAATGCTTTCCTTTTCGAAAAACTGCCATACGACCTGGGAAACATTGGAAGTAATTACCGTAAGTACGTTATGGCGTGATATGGTTTTCAACGATCCATGTATTCCATGGAAAGGCTTTACCTTAGCGGCATGTCGCAATTTACGTTCAAAGGCTTCACCAAGAATTTCATTGATCTTGTCGTTGGAAAGCCCCAGCTGCACCAACGCTTCAAAGAAATTGCCATCAAACAGTCTGATGACCTGCTCATGGGTTTTTATTCCTGTATATCCGCACGCACGGGATGCTGCCAGAAATGTCGTCGCAAATACATCCGCAGAATCGACGATCACCCCGTCATAGTCGAACATGATCAAATTCTTTTTGATAGTGTCTCCTCCTTCCACCTCAAACGACATTGTCGTGTTTCATAAAATCGTGCAACGATTTTATTTGCGTATTTTTCTTGCCAAACTTAAAATCGTGTTATATATTCATTGTCAACATGCTTCACCAGTCATAAACCAAGGAAATAAAAATCTCGCCTGGAGCGTTATTACCCAAGTTACCTTTCAAATTTTATTGAAATATGGTCACGTTATTCCTGTATCTATGACATGATGCTTAAACCTAATATGAGCGATTCAAATTTTAAGAATATGAATCCGTCGGCACGCAGTGTGCCGTCGGCTATTGTGAATGATAAAAGCCGGAAATTATAACCGGCCGGAAACAAAAAGAAGCGATATGGAAGACCATAAAATCAAACTGTATGATACCCAATTGCGACGACTTTTCAAAGCCGCCGAGCAAGACGAACAAGAGGCACCGAAACCGGTGCCCGTTCACCGCGAAAAAATCCGTGTAATTCGTAGACGAAAGGGCGGTCCCGACCAGTACATCACTGAAAGTTCGCGCCAGTATGCCATGGACATGGGATAACCCCGGCTTCTCAGCAATTTAGCCCGGAAAGTTCACAAATCTGAAAACTTAACGTACCATCACCCGCTCTCCTCTCGGCTGGATAGGTGGGGTGCGTTCAGACCATGTCGCCGCGGTTACGATAGGGAATATCTAAGATGAGCGTTTCAAATTTTAAGAATATGGAATTTCAAAGGATTTGATTCATGGATAAGACCGACCTTCAGATGTTTATCGACGACCATCATATCCAAGCCACGATACTGCCTTTGAGCGAGCATACGCTCACGGTGGGGGACGCTGCCAAGGCCCTTGCGGTCGACACCGACCAGATCATCAAATCCCTTATCTTCCATATCGATGGCAACCCCCTGCTGGTGATTAATAACGGTCTGGCGCGGGTGGATCGCCGGAAACTGGCCGCTTATTTGGGAGTGGGCAGAAAAAAAGTCAAATTTGCCAGCCCGGACAAAGCGTTCGCCCTGACCGGCTTTGTCGTGGGGAGTATGCCACCCTTCGGCCACAAGCAGAAACTACGTACTCTCGTGGACACGGCTGTAGCACAATTGGACATTATCTACGGCGGCGGCGGAGATATTGATGCCATGATGCGCCTGACATCGGGAGAACTCCTGTCTGTCAGTCAAGCCGAGGTGACAACCTTTTCCGAGTAAACGGTTATTCCATAAAAGAACCTATAAAATCCCTGACCTTGCCTTTGCCGCGAAATATACCGTAATGGCCCTCGCAGAGAATATCCGCGTTCAGATCCAGCATTTCTTTGGTTATCATCCACACAGCTCCAGCGCATAGGCGATCTCGTCGGCCACAAGCCCGTCCGTTCCCGGTAGGAAACGGTCCAAAGCAGACCGCGCCCGAT
>JAOZSO010000308.1:736-4778 GCA_029939655.1 Desulfobacterales bacterium | reverse complement strand
CAACCCTATAAGAGTTAACGTTATGCACATTCAGCGTGTGATAAATTCTAAATCCAAATATCAAATGCTCAACGGAATAAAATCGTTTCACAATTTTATAGATTACCATCATCATCCTTTGTTTGGCAATAAAAGATTTTCTTATGAATAGCGTCACTATCCTGCTTGTGATATAATCTGCTGCATGCAGAAAACATGGGAGATTCAAACAACAGATACCGACGCCACAGCACGGGTGGTCAGTCTTTTAGGCTGCCATCCTGCAACGGCTTCGATATTGGTTCAACGGGGACTGGATTCCGAAAAAAGCATTCAGGCGTTTCTACATCCATCTCTGCACCACCTGCGCCCACCTTTCGGAATCACAGGCATGACCGAGGCTGTTACACGCATCAGCAACGCCCTCCTGGACACAGAGAAAATTCTCATTTTCGGGGACTATGACGTGGATGGCGTGACGGCCACAACCCTGTTGTATCAATTCCTGAAAGCAATCGGAGCGGATGTCTCCTTCTATATTCCGCACCGCGTCACCGAGGGATATGGTCTGAAAGCATCTCATATCACGGATATCGCCATCCCAGGGAAAATAAAAGTTCTATTGACCGTGGATTGCGGCGTGTCGAGTCACGAGGCCGTGTCTCTGGCGAAGGACAATGATATCGCTGTTATTATAACGGATCATCATGATATTCCCCAGAAATTGCCTGACGCACTGGCTGTCATCAACCCCAAAAGGCACGACTGTCATTCAGGCCTGGAAAACCTGTCCGGTGTGGGGCTCGCATTCTATCTGGCCGTGGCGTTACGAAAACACCTTCGAGATCAAGGTTTTTTCCAAAGTAGAAAGGAGCCGAATCTAAAAAAAAGCTGTGATCTCGTAGCCCTGGGAACGGTTTCCGATATGGTGCCCCTGGTGCACGAAAATCGTATTTTGACCTGCACAGGGATCGAAATTCTCAGATCTGCAAACAGACCCGGCATCAAAGCCCTGGCAGATGCCTGCGGCGTCGATCACCGTCATATCGATGCACAGGACATTTCTTTTCGGTTTGCCCCTCGCATCAATGCGGCCGGCAGAATGGACCATGCCGAAATCGCGGCGCGACTCCTGAGGACCCACCGCCCTGAAAAAGCAGGGCAGGATGCAGACCTGCTCAGCAAATTCAATTCACAACGGCAACAGGAAGAAGAAAGCGTTCTGGCAGATATTTTAGCACGACTGGACAAAGATCCGAGCCTTGCACGAAAAAACTGTATGGTTTTTGCGAGCCCGGACTGGCACGAGGGTGTGGTGGGCATTGTCGCTGCCAGGCTGACCCGTCTTTATTTTAAACCGGCCATCCTCATATCCGTAAAAAAAGGCCTGGGAAAAGGTTCTGCCAGGAGTATCCCCGGTATCGATATCCGTTCTGCGCTGACAGCCTGCGCTCATATGCTGCATGGGTTCGGCGGCCATCCCATGGCAGCCGGATTACAAATTCCGGCTGATCAGATAGAGCCCTTTTGGAATCGATTGAACCAGGTGATCGGCCAGGTAGCTTCACCCCAGGATTTCACACCAAAAATCACCATTGATTATACATTGGATCTGTCTGATATTACAACGAAACTACTTGATGAAGTCACTTCCCTGGGCCCTTTTGGCGTTCAGAATTCCGAGCCCGTTTTCATGGCCAACAATGTCCATGTTCACACCTCTAAGATCGTGGGCAAAGGCCACAGGCGCATGCGCTTGTCAGGCTCCTCCAATAAAAAAAGCAAGGGTCTGTGGGCCATCCAGTTCAATGCGGATCCAGATTCCATCCATGTGGATCAGTTCACGAAAATCGCCTATTGTCTCCAATGGAATCGATGGAACGGCAATAAATCCATCCAGTTGTTGGTTAGCGATACCCAAATGTGATAAATTCTAAATCCCAATATCGAAATACGAAACAATTCCAAATATCGAATGCTCAAATGAATGAAATATACGGCTAAAGGTTTACCCGCCCGTTTTGTGGTGTGCTAAAATTTCTACTCCAGCAGGGTTTACATGGGATGATTTCTTGTTATTATTTATAAATAAGCTTTCATGAGATATCGATTGAGGGGTATGAATGCTGATTGGAGATCTCTTTAAATACTGGACGTATCAACTTTTTTCACCGGGAACGGTGTTAAAGGAAAAGTATGCCGCTTTCAAATCTCTTTTGACCCATGACAAACGCTCACATGAGCTCATGGCCGAGTTGGAAGAAGTTTATTACAACCATCAAAAAATGGACTTTAGCGCCATTGAAAAATTGTGCTCTGAACTTTCTCTGCAGGTGGCCGGGATTATCGATGACCTATCCAAGGTATGCCCGGCCTGCTACCCGGATCTTTTATTTTATCACAAAAAAATCGATTCCTATATCCGCTTCATGACGACGCCCAAAGAAGCTGTCGTCTCGCCTCCCTATGCTCTCCTCCTGGATGAAACAGGTCCGGAAGATCTTGGACTGGTGGGGGGGAAAGCACTGAATCTCGGTATCGTCAAAAAGATACTCGGGCATACGGTACCCGAGGGCTTTGTGATTACGACCAATGCCTACCACCGGTTCATGGAAGCAAACCACCTCAGGAAAGAGATCGACCATAGGATGTCAACCATCGATATTGACGACACAGCATCCCTGTCCGTCATTTCCGGGGAAATCAGGAACCTGATTGTAACCGCCAGGGTCCCCCCGGAGATCGAAGCGGAAATTATCGAATATCACCGCTCAATGGCTCTGCCTGAAAAAACCGCCCCGGGTGTTGCCGTGCGAAGCAGCGCCGTGGGCGAGGATTCCCAGGCCTCTTTTGCGGGGCAATATATGACCGCTTTGAATGTAAGAAAGGAAAATCTGGTCAAGACCTACCAGGAAATCATTGCCAGCAAATATTCACCCGAAGCCATTTACTACCGGATCAACTACGGTCTTCTGGATAGCGACACCCCCATGGCGGTTCTGGTCTTGAACATGATCGATGCCGTAACAAGTGGTGTCATGTATACCGGGGATCTCGGAAATTCTGAATCCGGCAACCTGAAAATACATGCCATCTGGGGACTTGGTGAGCTCCTGGTGGGCGGACAGACCCCTGCAGACATCGTGACGGTTTCGAAAGAACCTTCCCCCCGGATCATTGATAAGCTGGTTGCTTTAAAACCGCTACAAATAGTGTATAGCCCGGATGTGAAAACCAAATCCATTCCTGTGGAAGAGCTCAAGCAAAAGGCACTGTCCATCGATGACCGTTGCGCGGAAAAACTAGCCGAATGGGGCCTGGCACTCGAAAAGTATTATGGCAAACCTCAGGACATTGAATGGTGCATCGACCGCTCGGGAAATATCTTTATTCTTCAATCCAGACCTTTGAGAACGAGCGTACCGCGATCCCTCACCAGGCCCGAGTGTGATTTCAGTGATGTCCGGAACGAAATACTTGTGTCCGGTGGAGAACGCGCTGCCTATGGTATAGGATCCGGCAAGGTCTTTCAAATAAAAAACGAATCCGACATTGATGCTGTCCCGGATGGATCCGTACTGGTGGCGGGAGATGCATCGCCAAAATATGTCAAGGTAATGAACCGACTCTCCGCCGTGGTCACCGATACCGGCAGTTCGGCCGGTCATTTTGCATCGGTTGCCCGTGAATTTGGCGTCCCGACCCTGGTAAACACACGCAACGCCAGCGCTGTTCTCGATCATGGCCAGACGGTTACGGTTCATGCGGATGGCGGGACCGTATATGCCGGCACGGTCACCCGGATGTTGGAGAGCCCCTGCGCCAAAGCGAACCTGATCGTAGACAGCCCTTATATGAGAAAATTGCGCTACATCATGAAATTCGTCTCAACCCTGGACCTGGTTGACCCTGACCATAAGTCGTTTACACCTCAGCACTGCAGGTCGTTCCACGACATCATCCGATTTTCCCATGAAAAAGTCGTACAGGAAATGTTTCATATCTCGGACAACCGCTTGAGAAAACTTAGCCTGGCAAAAAAACTGGCATCCACGATTCCGAC
>JAOZSO010000308.1:0-726 GCA_029939655.1 Desulfobacterales bacterium | reverse complement strand
CAGTTTTACGTCCTCGATGTCGGTGGGGGGCTAAGAGATGATTCGAAACAGGATAAAGAGGTACGCATCGACGATGTCCAAAACAAGGCCATGCGTGCATTGTGGACAGGGCTGACCCACCCTGATATTCCCTGGGGCGCATTCAATCACTTTGACTGGGAAGCACACGACAGGATCGTTATGAGCGGGGGCATCGCGAGTCCGAAATCAACCATGTTTGCAAGCCATGCCGTCATTTCCGCCGAATATATGAACCTGAACCTCAGATTCGGCTACCACTTTGTCATCGTGGATGCGTTGTGCGGTGGTGAAAGGTCGGACAACTCTATTCTGTTTCGTTTTTCCGGCGGGGGCGCGGATCTGGCGCAGAGAATGCTTAGGGCAACCTTTTTAAAGCAGGTTTTAAATCGCCTCGACTTCAATGTAACCGTAAAAAGCGACCTGATCGATGGACAACTCAAGGGGGCAGACATAGATACGAACCTTCAAAGACTGGAGATGATCGGACGTCTGTTAGGCGCCAGCCGACTCATGGATATGTACCTGAAAGATGCATCCATGATCGAAGGATTTGTTGACGATTTCATGCAGGGACGCTATCATTTTGCTTCGTTCGATGTGAAATAAATATCCCGCTCTAACGATCGGGATATTTATTTCACATTATTAAAGAATGGAACCCCACGGGTAAACCCGTGGTCCCATTAAAATACCCGTCTTCGCCTT
>JAOZSO010000307.1:3528-4780 GCA_029939655.1 Desulfobacterales bacterium | reverse complement strand
AACACCTCGATAAGAGACTGGGGCGTTGGCAATAAAAAGGCAACCACTATAAAAACACCGACGCCAATACCGATCCACAGTCCTTTTTTGGCAAATATCCCCGTCTTTTCCCCATGAGTATCCATGAAAAAACGTCTCCATATGTATCTCAATAAAGTTAATGCTGTATTTGGATCTCGCCTGCTCTCAAAGGCAGTCCAGATTCAGATGCGCTCGCTGTTTCGGTTCAGTCTTTACAAGTTTTGATCTTATCGCAAACGATTGCGAATACATCAGACAGCCTCAATATTCCCACGATTTTTTTATCTCTGGTCACAAACAACGAGTTATAAGGATACACAATCAGTCGATGTGCGGCCTCACCAAGAGTAGCATTTTCATCCACAAACTCGCCATCCTCGGGTGGTTTGACAAAATCACTCACTCGCAATTGCTTTGCCCGTTCGCAAACAAACTGCAACGGTTCAAGCCAAAGGGCGTTGTCTTTGAGCATGGACTTGATTAAATCAGGACTATGTCCTGAACGAGATAACACTTCCATGCTTTCCAGGTTCCTGTAATTGGGCTCGAGTACGACCAGGATGTCTTTCATGGTTATTTTACCCAAAACGTTACCGGCCTCATCAAGAACCAATATAGCACGGTGTTTATACTGGGAGGGTTCAAGTGCTAATTGCGCTTTTTCCAAAGCACGAACCGCTTCTCGCAAAGTCGCTTCCCGGGGAACCGTTGCATAACCTTTGAGCGGCACCATCAACTCTTTTACGTTTATGGTTTTCATCTTTTTTCCCCCTGCCTGATTTGTATTTACTCAAAACGGTTGTCTGGTTTCGAATAAATCAACCTGTTTTGACTCGGTTGTTCCAGACAAGCCAATGCCCTTAGCAGACCTAAAAGGGATTCACAAGCGATAACTTTTTGATCTCAAGATATATATGGTTCTTTTTTATTGAGAAATTTGGAAAAACTGTTGTCTGCCGAGTGGCCTGGAAAAGGAATCTTCTTCCTGACAGAGCTTCTTGTTGACGCAGACCAGGCAATCATTTATTGAAGGCAGGTAAAAAACATGGGTTCGAGGGTCAGAGGGTTGGAGGGGAACAGCGTTTATTGAGTTTCTTGGGTTCATTGCGTTGCTGAATCGTGGGAGTGTTGACAGATACCGATCTCGAAAACAGTTACACCCGGGTTGTCATGAACAACACAATAACAATGTTTATAGAGAGGCATTAATTATGGCCGGTGGATATACGGG
>JAOZSO010000307.1:0-3428 GCA_029939655.1 Desulfobacterales bacterium | reverse complement strand
AACACAATAACAATGTTTATAGAGAGGCATTAATTATGGCCGGTGGATATACGGGAAAATATTGTATTATCGATCTTGGATCTCAAACGGTGGAAACTGTTGAGCCGGGTGATGCATTCTATCGCAAATACCTGTCCGGATATGGACTGGGTGCCGCCGTCATCATGGAAAGACAGAAACCGGGCCTCGATCCTTTTTCACCTGAAACCTACCTTGGATTCTGTTCCGGTCTGTTGACCGGAACCAAGGCTTTTTTTTCCGGGCGTTTCATGGTCGTGGGCAAATCCCCTTTGACCGGCGGATGGGGGGATGCCAATGCCGGAGGATTTTTATC
Source organism: Desulfobacterales bacterium (assembly GCA_029939655.1). GTDB lineage: Bacteria > Desulfobacterota > Desulfobacteria > Desulfobacterales > B30-G6 > B30-G6. Next base: position 3,094 of record JAOZSO010000307.1, on the reverse strand, counting down.
CCGGGAATTGAAGCGGGCCGGATATGATGCGATCTTTTTTACCGGGAAAGCGGCAACTCCCACCTGGGTGGATATCACGGAGCAGGGAATCACCTTCCATGATGCTGCAAATCTCTGGGGTAAAGACATCATCGAAACAGAACGACTCATCAAGGATAGAATCAAGGATAAGTGGACGCAGATCGCTTCCATCGGCCAAAGCGGCGAAAATCTTTCCCGAATATCCGGTATTGCCACAGACCGCGGCAGAATTGCGGCAAGGTCCGGTCTTGGTGCCGTTATGGGTTCGAAAAACCTGAAAGCCGTGGCTTTTCACGGGCAGGCCAAAATTCCCGTAGCACGACCCGACGATCTCAAATCCATCAACCGCAAATTTTTGGAGGACTACAAAAAGTCCAAACTGTCTGACAGGTTGACGGTTCGCTACATGCATACGGTAAGCAAAATCATTGCCCGCACAGGCATTTCAGTCCCATCGCAACCCTCTATCTTGAAAGAGCTTTACAGGCAATACGGGACGCCCGGCCAAACGGTTTATTCCGCCATGACCGGGGATATGCCAATAAAAAACTGGAGTGGTGTGGGCATCACCGACTATTCCTATGAAAGTGCTGCTAAAAATTCAGATAGCAAAGTCACCAAGTACCAGAAACGAAAATATGCCTGCCAATCCTGCCCCCTGGGCTGCGGGGGTATCATCGGTATCGAAAAGGGTCGCTATGAAGGTACCCAGGGGCATAAACCGGAGTATGAGACCCTGGGCGCGTTCGGTGGTCTGCTTCTGAACAACGATCTGGATACCATTATCGAACTGAACGAGATGTGTAATCGCGCCGGTATCGACACCATTTCCGCCGGTGGCGTCATGGCATTTGCCATCGAATGCTTTGAAAATGATCTGATCGATACAACAAACACCGATGGATTGACCCTTGAATGGGGGAAGCCGGATGTCCTGATCCAACTGCTGGACAAGATCATCCACCGAGACGGTATCGGCGACACCCTTGCAGACGGTGTCAAGATAGCTGCCGAAAAAATAGGCCGGAATTCCGCAAAATATGCCATGCATGCCGGTGGGCAGGAGCTCCCCATGCATGACTCCAGGCTCGACCCCGGATATGCCATTGCCTATGAATGCGAGCCCACCCCGGGACGCCACACCATCTCCTGCTATCTGTATGCCGGATTGTTCGGTGTCAAGCACAGCTTTCCAGCTGCCAATCTCATGATCAAGAAATCAAAGGGCAAAATGGCCCGGAATGTCCGTCTCTATGCAGCAGGGTCTTTTTATATGCAGTTGCTAAATTGTGCCGGTATGTGCATGTTTGGCGCCATGACCAGTCGACTGCCACTGGTAGAATACTTCAATGCCGTCACTGGGTGGAACCTTTCTGCAGATGCTTACCTCAAGGCCGGGGAACGCATTTTAAACCTGCGCAAGGCATTCAATGTCCGCGAAGGCATCAAGCCCGGGGACCACGCATTGAACGGCAGGGCTGTGGGTGAAACACCCCTTGCCAGTGGTCCTTTGAAAGGTGTCACTATTGATATCCAGAGTCTACGGGAAGAATTTTTCAAAGTGGTGGGATGGGACATGGCCACCGGCGGGCCCACACCAGACAAGATGAAAAAACTGGGAATTTAATCAGCCTAAGTTGAATGGGAGAATTTAAGCTAAAGGGCTCAATCAATCACCACACGGGGGTTCGAGATTTATTAGCGTAAGTGCGATTCAGTAAAAATATGGATGTCAGGCAAAAAAGAAAATCGAATTAATCGAAAATGTCATCATGCCAAATCACATCCATTGTATCATTGCCCTTGTAGGGGTGCCCCTTGTGGGTACCCGAAAGACTGATAAAGACAATCCTTTTGTTTAAACCTTCGGCGATTATTCGTTCAGGCAGCAATACGGATTAAAGACCGAGGACTGACGACAGATGTCATGAATTCATCTGTCAGTCCTCTATACGAGATATTGTGCAGAGTATTGCTGGTCGCAGAATCCCAACGGCCAGCAAACTTGTAGAGCAATTTTTCCAAAGAAGAATCCTCCCAAGTAATTCTTCCAGCCGGTCTCTGATAAGGCGGTGGCCATCCCTGCAGTGTTGTCTGAGGTTGGGCAGGCTGTTGAGCCTGAACTGATGGTTTCTTGGCCTTTTGGCAATATGTCATCGTCATAGATAAAATGCCAAAAACCTTGAATAATCTATAGATGTTCATGATCGTTTATCCCCCTAATAGCAGCCGCAATATTATGAGGTTATCAACGTATTATTTATAAATATATCTGTCATATACTGCCACGTTTTCAGGACTCCGGACATGTCAGCCCTCATTTTTATTGTGGTATACGATCTTTTGACATATCTTGGATAGATCGATAAAATTGTTGATCCAAAACAATCTTCAAAATAGTATGTCTGTAATGTAGTCAACCACCTTCGCCTAAAAGCGAGGGATCTTCTCCCATTCCCCAAATGGGACATTAAGGGCCCGCTTCAACCAACGCATAAAATAAAGGAGGTAAAATGAGTAACACTGAAGTGTTGGACAAAACGTTTCATTTTATTCTGAAACAGAAGGTGGCATTTCTCAATTGGAGGGGTTACTGTCGATGTTTTCCAGCAACCTCTTCAAAAGACGAATGGACCCGAATTACTTCTCCAACATGAAAACATATATAGGGGAATTGATCGGAGAAATCGGCAGCAATGATAAAATAGGTACCTTTTTGAAATCTTAGTCCGAATTAACGCGAGAGTATTAAAGTACATTATTGGGAATAGGAGTTGGTCTTGTGATAGCTCCATTAATTTATACAAAATTTATAGTTGGGGAAATTAAACATGGATTATGAACGCTACTATCTTGATCTCCTTGAAATGATGAATTCTTCATTCAAAAAGATTGCTTCTGGCAAATACGATAAAAAAGATGTCGAAAGATTATTTGAGCTATCGAAGACCGGTAGATACCCGCACATTTTTGCCGAAATGGCCGAGTCATTCAGCATGATGGTGATTAAAGTCGAAGCCAGGGATTTTCATCTAAAGCAACTCATTAATGAATTAGAAGAGACAAAGTTAAA
>JAOZSO010000306.1:0-4783 GCA_029939655.1 Desulfobacterales bacterium | reverse complement strand
TTCGAATTTGGTTCATTAGGTATTGTTTAGGATTTCGAATTTTGTGCTTCGGATTAAAACCTTGTGCCAAATACATTTTTCCATTTATCCATCATTCCATTGTTCCTGCTGAGTTTTTGGCTGGCATAGTCAACAACGAATATAGTGAGTCAAACGCCTTATGATTCAAAATCACTCAACGTCCAAAACAACCCAGTCAGCCCGGCAGGAGATCATCTCCATCGAGCACCTGTCCCATCGGTTTTCAGATCAGTGTGTAGGTCTCGATGATGTCACCCTCACCATCTGTTCAGGGGAATTCGTAATACTTGCAGGGCCCAACGGGTCCGGCAAGTCGACACTTCTGAAACACCTGAACGGCATTCTCTCCCCCTCGGAAGGAACCATCCTCTTGAAAGGCTGTCCCGTTTCAGAGGATCTTCAGCGGGCGCGTCGATTGGTAGGTATGGTCTTTCAGGATGCCGACAGCCAGATCGTGGGAGAAACAGTCTGGGAGGATACCGCCTTCGGCCCTCAAAATCTTTCCTTTAAAAAATCAATCATTCAAGAAAAAGTACAGACAGCCCTGGAGACGGTAGGGATGGCGCACCTGGCAGAAAAACCGCCCTATCTCCTTTCCGGCGGTGAGAAACGGCGGCTCGCCATCGCAGGAGTACTGGCCATGGGCCCACAGATAATCGCTTTTGACGAGCCTTTTTCAAATCTTGATTTCCCGGGCACCTGCCAGGTTTTGGAACAGATGATTCACCTGCAGCAAAACGGGCACACACTTATCGTGGCCACCCATGAACTCGACAGGGTGTATCACTTGGCCGACCGGCTGATCATCATGCAAAATGGCAGGATAGTGAAAGATGGAGCGCCCAAAGCCGTTCTGGCCGATGCCGACGGTTTCGGTCTCAAGCTGCCTTTCATGGAGGCTTCTGCTCCGGGAAAGTGTCCATGGCAACCCTGACCCCCTTTCATTACCGCCACGGAGACTCGATCCTGCATGTCCTCGATGCACGGTTTAAAATCGTGTTGATGGTAATGTTCAGCCTGTCCATCCTCGATGCATCATTTCCGGGGCTTTTCGGCTTGACGCTGTTGCTGGCACTTCTCTTCCTGCACGCCCGGATACCCATCACATCCGTGATCGCAGATCTGCGTTATTTTTTTATTTTGCTGCTGGTTGTGTTCATTCTCAGGCTCATTTCAACCGAAGGTGATCTCCTTGTCAAGATGCCATGGATTACCATATCCAAACAAGGTTTGATGGAAGGCACCATGGTGTGCTGGCGGCTACTGATCGTGGTTTTGCTGGGTTTCCTCTTTATTTCATCCACCCGTATTTCGGCCGTCAAAAAGTCTGTACAGCAGCTCCTGGCCCCTGTTCCCTTCATACCCGAGAAACGCATGGCAACCATGATGGGATTGATTGTACGCTTCATACCGGTCATCTTTCAAAAAACACGTGATATTTCTGAAGCCCAGAAAGCCCGCTGTGTGGAGCTCCGAAAAAATCCCCTCTATCGGGTCGAAGCCTTTGTCATGCCGCTGATGCGCGGCGTATTTCAGGACGCAGACAAACTTGCCATGGCTATGGTCGCAAGATGCTACGATGAAAACCAGTCTGTAGAAACCCCGGCAGCCCGAAAAAGCGACTGGCTGGTGCTGGCATCGGGAGGGCTATTCTGTTTTCTTCTCCAAGTCATTTGATATTTTAAATCGTTCATAGGATTTTATTTCAATTCCCGGCTGGCCATTGACACCTTCTCCACCCTATAATAAAGTCACTGCTGGAAAGATGGTTAATGTCATAAATACCATATCATTTTGAATAGTTGTATAATTTTAAGGGAGTAGAACCCATTGAAGATCATTATCGTCGGGGCTGGTGAGGTAGGATTTCACATTGCCGGTCGTCTTGCCCTGGAAAATAAGGATGTGGTACTCATCGACAAGGATATGGACTCGATTCGCCGCGTCACCGACCACATCGATGTCCAGACCATCCATGGATCCGGTAGCAACCCTGCCGTTCTAGATGAAGCCGGCATTCGAGGAGCCGAAATATTGCTGGCCGTCACGGACAGTGACGAAACGAACCTTGTGGCCTGCCTTGCCGCTCATATCATTTCACCCAACACCAAGAAACTGGCCCGCCTTCGCGATGCCGCTTATGATCCTTATCACCAGATATTCCGGGATAATCCGCCGCATATCGACACCATTATCAACCCGGAGATCGAAGTCGTCAACACTATCGACAGGCTTCTCAGTGTCCCGGGTGCCGTCGATGTAAGTGATTTTGAAGGTGGCCGCATCAAATTTGTCGGTGTTACCCTGAACGCAACCTCTCGCATGGCAGGGGCGGCGCTTTCTGACCTTCCCGACATCTTTGGAGATTCCCGACCCCTGATTGCCGCCATCGTTCGCAATGAAGAACTCATTGTCCCTAGCGGCAATGATCGGTTGATACCCGACGACCTGGTCTATTTTATCTGCAAACAGAATATTCTCTCCGAAACACTCGAGATGTTCGACAAACACGATGAACCCCTCAAGCGGGTTCTCATTGTCGGCGGTGGTAGAATCGGATACCGCCTGGCAGCTTTGCTGGAAAAAAAATCGATCCACACCAAAATAATCGAACAAAGCAACGATCGCTGCAATGCGCTTGCCAAGACCTTGAACAAAACGGTGGTTCTGTGCGGGGATGGATCGGATCAGGACCTTCTCAGGGAAGAAAACATCCGGGACATGGATGCCTTGGTGGCCGTGACGGATAATGAAGAGACCAACATTCTTGTTTCCCTCCTCGGCAAACGAATGGGTGCGCGAAATTCGATCACGAAAATCAGTCGCTTCAGTTATTTTCCCTTGCTGTCCACCATAGGGGTAGACCAGGTGGTCAGTACTCGGCGCTCCTCCATCAGCAGCATTCTGCAGCACATCCGAAGAGGGAAAATTCTGTCCGCCACGACCCTGAAGGGTGAGCAGGCAGAAGTACTGGAAGCCGTGGCCCTGGAAACGTCCGATATTATCGGGAAACCTATCAAAAAAGTTGCATTCCCCAAAGGCGCCCTGCTTGTCAGTGTTGTTCGCAAGGAAAACATCATCATTCCTACCGGTGACACCGTGGTGCAACCGGGTGACAAGATCATTATTTTTGCCAAAAGGCAGGCAGTTCCTAAAATCGAAAAAATTCTGACCGTCAAACTGGAATTCTTCTAATGCGCTGGCGCCTCATACTCTATGTTGTGGGGTTGCTAACCCTTTTTTTCGGTCTGACCATGGCAGCTCCCCTTGCGGTAAGCCTCTTATTCCGGGATGGCAGTGGTATCCCCATGCTACTTTCACTGGCCATCACGGTTCTGTTCGGTGCATCCATGTCCATCGGGTTCCGAGGTGCCGAAATCGCCGACATCCGCCAGCGGGAAGGCATGGCCATCGTCTTCTTCGGATGGACAGCCATGGGGCTTTTCGGCGCCCTGCCATTTTATATCGGCTGCGAAGGATTGCCCTTCACAGATGCTTTCTTCGAATCGGTATCCGGGTTTACAACCACCGGGGCATCCATATTCACCAACATCGAAAACCATGTTGAGGGAATTCTGTTCTGGCGAAGCTATATCCAGTGGCTCGGTGGTATGGGCATCATCGTACTGTCCCTGGCCGTACTCCCCTTTCTGAAGATCGGCGGCATGCAACTTTACAAGGCGGAAGTCCCCAGCCCGGTCCCTGACAAACTCAAACCCCGCATTCAAGAAACCGCCGTTACGCTATGGAAGGTGTACGTCCTGTTCACTTTTCTTCAAATTTTATTGCTTCTGGCCGGCGGCATGAATCTCTATGAAGCAGTATGCCACACATTTACCACCATGCCCACCGGCGGGTTTTCCACTAAAAATGCTTCCATTGCCCATTATAACAATGCCTATTTCGACACTGTTTTTATCCTTTTCATGCTGATGGCTGGAATCAATTTCTCTTTGCATTATCAGATGTTGAAAGGAAAACCGCTGGCAATATGGAGGGATGCCGAAGGACGTTTCTTCCTCTCTTTTTCATTGCTGTTGGTGCTGCTGGTAAGCTGGAACATCTATGGAGAAATCTATCATACTATAGGTGATGCCATCCGGTATGGGGCCTTTCAGGTGGTGTCGATCCTGACAACCACGGGGTATGCCACGGCAGATTACGAAACATGGCCGGCCATGTCCCAGTTGATACTGTTTCTGTGCATGTTCATCGGTGCGTCGGCCGGGTCCACCGGCGGCGGGGTCAAATGCCTCAGAATCATGCTCATGTTCAAGTATTGTGCCAGAGAACTCTTCTCATTGGTGCACCCCAGGTCCATAACCCATATTAAAATCAGCGGCAAGCCCATTTCGGAAGAGATTATCCGTAGCGTCATGGGGTTTCTGGCCCTCTATATCGGTCTCTTTGCCATCTGCGTCGTGATACTATCGGGCCTCGGAGTCGATTTTGTGACATCCCTGGCGGCTGTGGCCTCCTGCATCGGCAATGTCGGACCGGGGTTCGGCCTGGTCGGCCCCGCAGAAAATTATGCCGTCATCCCGACGCTGGGGAAGTGGCTCCTCATCTGGTGCATGCTCCTGGGTCGACTCGAAATTTATACCGTCATCATCCTTTTGGCGCCGGAATTTTGGCGAAAATAATCAAATAAGCGAATAATTTTTTATTGACACCTACAGAAATTACCGTTAAAGAGTATTGTTTTACACGGGCCGTTAACTCAGTTGGTAGAGTATCTGCCTTTTAAGCAGAGAGTCGCGCG
>JAOZSO010000305.1:0-4815 GCA_029939655.1 Desulfobacterales bacterium | reverse complement strand
TCGGTGAGGTTGACCATGTGGTATTTCCACCCATCATAGCGCGTGTGAAAACGAAACCACTCCACGGTATTGCCGGCGCGTCCGCTGGAGGTCGTGAGATAGTAGTCGTTGTCACCCCGCTTTACCACGATCCCGTCATCGATTACGCAGCCGTCGTCGTTGCACATGGCTGAATATTTGATCCGCCCTTTCTTGATGCTGTGCATGTCGGAAACGTACAGACGTTGCAGGGCTTTGAGTGCATCCGGACCGAAAATCCGAAATTTCCCCAGGGTAGAGCTGTCCAGCATGCCAACATTGTTACGTACATTGAGGATTTCATCCCGGCATTCAAAGTCCTCGGAAAAATACCTTGCCCGTTGCCAGACGCCGATATTGCGGAAGATACCACCCTCTTTTTTCTGAGACGCATGCAATGGTGTTCGTTTGAACATGTGGTGGTGGGCTCCTGCATATGTGGCCAGAAATGTTGGAATCAACGGCGGACGAACGGTTGTGGGCACCGGCGTGGAAGCTGAGGCTGTGTATTTGGATACAAAGAGGGGCAGATTGTGACCGGGGATGCCTCCTTGTCCCGGCCCGGTGCCTGCCGAGGTGAAGCGTTTGATCAATTCTGGAACATCAAACCCCATATCGATGGCCTGCTTGATGTTCTTGATGGTGGTATCCTCGTCAAAACAGATGAAACTTTTTCGTCCTTTTACCGGGGCCGTGACCAGTTTGCATCCCCGGTCTGTACCGGGCAGCACAGCGGCTGCTTTTTCGGCGGTAGAGACAGCTGCATCATCCATCACACCTATGGCGGCCAAAGCTTTAAGACCGGCCAACCGTCCCGAAGCTTCGATGGATTGTGGATGGTTGCATCCGGTCACCCGGCCTGCCGGAAACATGTTCTCAGGTAATTTTTCCGGCAGGAAATATCCGGTGTGGTTATCATAGACCATTTTGGCCTGGGCCAGAATCAACGGACCATTCACGGGTGTGAGTCCGGCTGAAGCCACTATCAGATCGCAGGGCATGTGACGTTTGATGGTTCCATCCAGTGTGGCCAGGGTCACCTTGGTTACCTGTTTGCAGCCATGGGCTTTGGCAGCAACCCAACCTTTGAGTACCGGCACCTTTCTATGAGCAAGCGCCTCAAGTAGGCCGGTGTCATGACCATCCTCGCGGATATCGGCCACACAAGGTATCTGCAGGCCCAGATCAAACAAGTCAAGTGCAGCCTCGAGGCCCAGATCGTGGCCTACGCTGAAAACAGCTTTTTTACCGGGCAACAGGCCATAACTTCGTGCCAGACGATGAGCACACGCCACCTGCATGACGCCGGGTCTTTCATTGTTGTCAAAAATCAGGGGACGCTCGATACAGCCGGTGGCCACTACAACGCTTTCTGAACGAATTTCAATATAACGTTCCGTAAAGGCATCGTTCACAGTTCCCACCTGAAAGGCGGTGATCAGGTTGTTGTTGTAGGCTCCCACCATGGGGGCATGTTTAAAGACCCGGATATTTTGAGTACTTTCCACCTGTCCGGCCAATTCTCTGGATCGGGCGAAAAGGGGCTTGTTTTCGGTATACCCGCTTACCCGATAATCCCAGCACCCACCCAGATAAGGACGTGACTCCAGCAGGATAACACGCACACCGGATTCAGCGGCAGCCAGGGCCGCCATCATACCTGCCGCCCCGCCGCCGATGACACATACATCAGCGGTCAGGAAAAGTTCATCATAGCGTCCTTTTGCCTTGTAGTCAGCTGAGATGGTTCCCACGCCTGCTGCTTTACGAATGGCCTTCATGGCGACAGGCCAGATTGCCGCCGGTTTGTGCATTGTTTTGTAATAGAAACCTGCCGGCATCATCCAGTCCAGCTTATCCATAAATGCCATCAAGTCAAAGTCTGCCGATCCCTTTACGTTTTGTGCCTTGACCACCATTCCGTCTTTTAGCAGGGTGTTTTCGGTACGCACATTGGGTATGCCATCCACTTCCATACAGGAGTTGCTGGATTCGCCGTCGAGACTGTACAGCCCCCTGGGACGGTGGTATTTCAGGCTGCGCGAAAAAATCCGGGTACCATTGGAATACAGAGCGGTTGCAACCGTATCGCCGGAAAATCCCTGATGTAATTTTCCCCGATAGGTCAGAGAACGTGTTTCAGTGGTATCGATCCGCAGTGTTGGCAATTCATGAAGCCTGTTCATTTGCTATCCTCCGGTGCGTCTACTTCAAGGTTGCTGATGGTGTTACGGTAGGTACTGAACCAAGACCCGCATCCATCACGGTGAAACCACCACTCTTTCTGAATACCTGCTGTACACGTGTTCATGTGGACATAGTTACACCAGTCGACAGGCGTTAGCCCTTCTTCGTCAGGTCGGGGCCCTTTATCTTCTCCGCCATAGCGAAATTCATATCCATTGCGCTTGCCGCAGACAGGACAGGTGAGTGTCAGTGCCATTGTTTTCCTCCTAATTTAGTGCAGCTAATTGTCCGGTGTATAACTGACCAGGGCTGCTGTTTCACCCATCAGCTGGTGTTTTTCGTATCGCCGCAGGTTAAACGGTTTGAGCATGTCAGGACAGCTACCGGTTGCCAGGAACTGGGCCATATATTTTCCGGCCGCTGAACAGGACTTAAAGCCGAAATACCCCCAGCCGCAGTCCATGTAAAACCCTTCGATGGGATCATTGCCGTCCAAAATCGGTGCCATGTCCGGGGTCATGTCGGCCAGGCCGCCCCAGATGCGCATGAACCTGACGCCCCGCAAGCAGGGCAGCCAATCCGACAGTGCTTCGGCCTGATGCTTGATGTAATGGGCCGTATTTTGCGTCGTGTAATTGGGCCATGGATCCATGTGGGCACCGGTGGCAATTTCACCTTTCAGTGTCTGGTTGGCGTAGCAGTGATAGGCACCGGAAGATACCACATGGTTGAGCAGTGGTTTCAGGGGTTGGGTTACCATGGCCTGGATGGTTAGCACGCTGATGGGAAGCTTGATACCCAGCATATGGTTGATGACACCTGCGCTATAGCCACCGGCGGATACCAGTACCCTGGGGGTATTAATGTGGCCGCGGCTGGTGGTGACGCCGGTGATTTTACCACCCTCCGTGTGAATGGCCGTGGCTTCTGTCTGCTGGTGGATGTGGACACCTTTTTTTGTACAACCTTTGGCCAGTCCCCATACAACGGCGTCATGGCGGACAATGCCGCCGGGAGGATGATACATGGCGCCCTGTATTGGAAAAGTAATGTCTTCTGATATGTTCAGTGCCGGTACCATCTCTTTGGCCTGCTTGGCATCGATCAGGTGGCTCTCCACCCCGTGGAACTGCGCCGTGGCGATGGTCATGCGAGCGGCTTTCATGGCGGCTTCGCTATGCATCAGGTTCAGATTCCCGCAGTTGTTGAACATTAAATTGAAGTCGAGCTCTTTCGTGAGTACCGGCCAGAGGTCAAGTGCCTCCTTGTAGAACGGGACATTATACTGTGTCCGCTGGTTTGCGCGCACGATGGCGGTGTTTCTCCCGGCCCCGCCAAACCCAATGTATCGTTTCTCGATGATGGCCACGTCGGTGAGGCCGTGGTCTCTGGCCAGGTAATAGGCTGTGGCAAGTCCATGCAGACCACCGCCAATGATCACCGCCTCGTAACTTGATTTTAATCGGGGTTGTTTCCCCCACAGGGGTTTATGTTTAGAAAACATCATTGGTTCTCCTTATGGTGTCGCGTCAGATTGTGACGGGTCGTTACGGTACGCATATCAAAAAGATTGTAATAGCACTATGCCAATGTAAGAAAACATGTCAAGCAAAAAAGAAATTGTGCAATGATTAACTTCAAAATCGATTGACATCTTTTGTTGTGTATGGTTATTTTCAATTATATTTCATGGGTTAGAGATTTAATCAGAGATGAAAGAAATCTTTCGTTAAACCATTTCAGGTGAGAAATTATGAAAGAAAACAAATCACACCCCGTCATAAGGCGCATCATGACACACCTGGCATCCTTGACACCCAAGGGGCGGGTTATCGGAAAATATATCATACAATATCCACGCAAAGCAGTTTTCATGACCACCAGGGAGCTATCCGAAGCCTGTGACGTCAGCGAAGCCACAGTTGTCAGATTTGTTACCCAACTGGGTTATGGTGGATATGGAGAATTTCTCCAGGCATTACGGGATTTCGTCGATACCGGGCTGACCTTGCAGGACAGAGTCGATCTTCCGGGAATGAGAGCGCCGGGAACCGATCGATTTCACAGGGTCGTGTTTGATGAGATGAACAATTTAAAGCAATTCTACGAAACAATTGACATGAAAATCATGGAAACGTTCGTGGAAGCCCTTGGGGAAAGCCCCTGGATCTACATCATCGGATCCCGCCTTTCCTATACCTTTGCCTATTACCTGGGCTGGTCTCTGACCAAGGTGCGCAAAGGGGTTCACATCCTCAACGGCAGTGACAGCACGGCCATCGACTGGCTCACAAATGCCCCTGCCGATAGCCTGATTGTGATGATTGCTACATCACGGTATCCCAATGAATTGATAAAACTGGGCAAAGTGGCTCGACGCCTGGGGCATCGACTTCTGGTCATCGCAGACAGCTCGCTCTGCCCCCTGATTCAATTTGCGCACACGTCTTTGGTTGCCCCATCAAAATCGATTCCGCTCATCGGCAACCCAAGCATGATTTCCTGTATTGCCAACTACCTGGTGTTGGAACTTGCCAGTCGTCAGGACAGTCGTTTCAGTTTAAATCAAGAAAAATTTGAGCAAGTGTAACTGGAGAATTATATTCTTTT
>JAOZSO010000304.1:0-4818 GCA_029939655.1 Desulfobacterales bacterium | reverse complement strand
AACTTTAGACATTTCTTCTTCCGCTTGTTCCGCAGCTTCCAGTTGTTCATCGAACCAAACGGTATAAACATCCATCGCCTGTTTCAAATCATCATCGTTCGGCTTTATGTAATATGCATCCATTCCTTTCAAACTGTGACCTAATAAATGGTAGACCCTAATTCATCTACCGGTCTTTCTGATGTGCGAATGGTAGATCACGATGTCATCCTTGTCCGAAAAGGGTATCCTGCCGTTGAGGTGTTTTCTGACAACTATGAAGCCAATGTAGGGCTGGAACTCGGTGGTGCTTATGTTGAGTTCACTCGGGGATTTGGAATTGTATACGTGAATATCAGAGGTTATACGCATCGTTTCGTCAATACACACCTTGAAATACGGGGTGCTACTGACAGTGTTTTTAGACTTTTTTAATATTACCAGATGGTTGAGTTGTTGGGGACTATAGATTTTATTAATGCAATGTACGGACCCAAACCGATCATCTTGGTTGGTGATTTCAACAGTTCCCCGGATGATGTTCCGGGTTATGGATTGCATCCTGATCCGGAAATTGGATACCTGCCATATGTGCCTCCATACATGCTGGCAGTAGAAGCCGAATATTTGGACACTTGGCTTTTGCAAAAGAAATTTGACGAAGGTTACACAAGTGGTTTCGATGAATATGTAAGCGATCCGGATGCTACGCTTACCACACGTATTGACCTTATTTTTCTAGATCCAATGGGTTTAATAGTAAAAAGTGTTAAATGTAATGTGGTTGGAGATGAAATATCTGACATGACCCCAAGTGGGCTATGGCCTTCCGATCACGCAGGTGTGGTATCAAAAGTGAAATTATTTAAACCAAAAAAATAAAAGCATGAGGGCTGGGACGGATTATTTCTTCGTCCCAGTCCAGATGATTTTATACAAGGGAACTGTTTTAATTCCATTCCTCACCCATTTCTCATCCGCATTTCATCCCAACTTTTTCAGTCTTGATCATCCCCACTGCATCTGGCACTATCAAACAGCACCTAACCTCTTCCAATGAGGTTCCACCATGCCCAACCATGAATCTAATGAAACGCTACTGTTCACCAAATGCATTAACCTTAATACCGATAAATGCCGGTATACAAAATATCCAGAAAAGATATTGTCCATATTCAGAGATCCAGCCAACTTTGCAATTGACAATCAGAATGCGCAGGAACTGAATGACATATGTTCCCAATGTGATTCGTACAAAATGTGTTGAAGGATGTCCCCTATTTTTTACTTTATAACCCAAGTTATAGTTGCTCCAAAACTCTTTATCATAGGGGATGAAGAGGACCTTAAGACAATGGTCTGACAATGGTTGGTTGGGACCTCATAAAACGACGCCTGAAGAGATCGAAAATCTGTTTCAAATTGTAGATCGTGATCTGAAGGATGCGTGTTCTGAACTTTCTGCGGACTGGCGATTTGGTATTGCCTATAATGCCGCCTTAAAAGGAATATATGAAAAAACGATATTCAGGACATTATTGCCGAATTTGCAGTACAATCCAGCCGAATGAAAAATTTTCAGGAAAAGGGCATCGGGATCATATTTGCAAGGAATGTGCGCGAAAACCAAAGGCCGCGATAGTGGAGATAGATACAAGGGCAGAAATTTTTGGATACTTGAAGCAACAACATATTTCAAATAAGAATGTGAAACGCTTGAAACTGTTGGCTGAATCTGGAAACGAAAAAATTGCAGAATTGGCCATTATAGTTTTAGAAGTTGCCAAAGTAAAACCGTACAAAAAACGACGGCTGAAGGTATTGGCACGAGAGAGGCGTGACCTATTGGACAAATTGGATAAAACCGGCCTTATTTTAGCGCATCATATATAAATATATTGTCGAGCGCCATGAATTACGCGTCTGATTTGAACTGTATTTGTTTTGACGACGTAAAAAACAAGATATTTGTCGATGATGAGTATCCGATACCCGAGTCTTTTCAGCCTATCGTCTTTGGGTATTGCACCCAGATACGGATTTTTTGATAATTGAGAAATGGACTTATCAAATATTTCGAGTTGTTTGACGGCAGCTGACGGGTTATCTTTCTGAATATATTCAAAAATACCGATCAGATCTGTTTCTGCCGTGCGTAAGTATCGAATTTGGTACAGTTTGCTCATGAAATGCTATCTCTCAAACGCCGCATCATTTCACGGTGTGTAATTCCCTTTTCACCTGCAGCATCCAACACTTCAGCGTCCCCGAGCTTTTGATAGAGTTCAAGCAAACCAAGAATACCCTCATAATGGGCCTGACTCATAACCACCAAATCCCCTTTACCATTTTTTGTGATATATACGGGTTGATTTTGGCGATGGCAAAGCTCCGAGATTTGATTTGCTTTGTTTCTAAGATCTGAAATCGGTTTTATAATTGGCATATCAAATTCCTCCACTCTGTTTTTTATGATAATAAAATATCATAAAAATGATATTTGTCAACGAATTAATTCCCCTTGTAATCTATAGGGCGGTGTCAGATGTATTTCATACAGGTGTTATCTTTATGGAACCAAGATTATAAGGGATATTGGCTGATTTTAAAAGGTAAGTGTGCATAGTGTTCATGGTGTGTATAATATCAACAACTTGTGCATGCTGTCGGTAAAAAAGGGTAGACATATCCATAAATGGCGCCGGACAAATTGCCGATCATTTCCCTTTGTTGAATAGCATAAACAATTTATTCGTCACGGCTGAAATCTTCAGCGCCAGCCCACTCAAGGATCCACTCACAAAAAATCTGTGGAAAAGAAAAAGTAGCGGTCCATGAGCAGCATGTCGGTTTCAATGTTAAAAAACCCTATCGGAATCCTGCCGTGGCTTTAGAGGAAAATGAAATGGGCATAGTGGGGCGATCCCTGTTCAAAAATTAAAACCGAGGAAAAGTGTAACTGATTAAGAAATAATCTAATAACAGAAATTTGAAAAAGATTAAACGAGTATTTGTTTTAAAACCTTTTTCATATTAATAAAATGAGTTCCTTCCCAATAAATTTTATCACAGGATCTGCATTGAACATATTTATCGCAGAACTCTATTGTCATTGGAGGAATTTTATTTAAGATTTTTTCCTTTGGTACGACATCTAAAAGGGTATTGCATTGAAGACATCTTGAAAAGGGCTTAATGTCATCTTTAATATCCAGGTAATTGATAATTCGTCTTATCTGTTCTGTCGTTGTACCAGGATGTATAAAAATTCCATGGCTTACATCTTTGAATTTAAGGAGCTTGCTGTTCTTCGTCAGTATTATCCTTTTTTCTCTTTTGGATATTTCAATTATTTCACGAGTGGAGAGAAAGGAATCGTAAAATAGATCAAGTCCCAGGGCTCGCATGTATTTAACGATATTCCCAAGGTTGATATCGGCTATAAATTTATTCCTGCGAAGAGGGATCTTTCTAAGATGAGTAACATTGGTAATATTGAGGGATTCAAAAACAGGATATACGCTTACGCGGTCTTTATCTTGGAGAATATAATTAAAATCTACTGATTTTCCATCCACCAATATAAGGTCAACTTCTGTATGGGGAACGCCAAGAGATTCTATCATATCTTTTATTGACCTTTTCCCTTTAAACATTGCTTCAAAATCAGCTTTTCTTCTATGCCTTGGAAGAAAGTCATTTAATTCCTCATAAAAGCGGAATGTTGCTTTTGGCATGGTTTACGTTCTCTCTCTGTGCTTTTGTTGATGTTCTGGTTATGCCAGAATTTCAGAAAATTAATACGTTCAGAGATAGAAATCAACTGGTGGTGTAATAAACATGGGGGATGATGATAACACATGCAAACATGCAAGCAAGGCGGTGAACCAGATATAAATTAAGGCGAGAAATCCACCTCCCCAAATCCTGTTGGGCACAGTTTGGTCACAAAACGCAAAAAAGCCGATTTTTGATGAAACCGACTTTTTCATAACATATTAAATTTATTAATATATATGGTCAGGGCGAGAGGATTTGAACCTCCGACCCCTTGAACCCCATTCTTGGGACCTACCCAAATTAAACCACTATAACCAACCGAGAAAACAACACTTTTCAGTAGTCGCCTGATTTTCTCCTCATTTTAAAGCCTGCACACGAGCAATCAAAAACTGTTTGATTTTGACAGCATGCACACTATGCGTGTGTATGCACGCGGCACAAAGGGGTACAAATATTAGGTGTTGATATTTAATAATAATGTATGGACAAACCATTCATATGTATGGTATGGACGATCATATGGGTATATTATCTGAAATATTATCTTCAAAAGTTCGCGCTGAAGTTTTTCGGCTACTGTTTGGGTTGAATGAAAAGGCATTGCACGTTCGGGAGATAGAACGTAGATCCGGTTTTGCAATCGGCACGATTCAGACAGAGATGAAAAAGCTGTACAAACTCAATTTAGTTTTAAAGAAAAGAGATGGTAACCGGTTATATTATCGTGCCAATCGACAGCATCCAATCTTTTCTGATATTCATGCACTGGTCGTCAAAACTGTTGGTCTACTCGATGTACTGAAGGATGCACTTGTCGGTGAAAAGGTCATTCGCGCAGCATTTATATTTGGTTCCATTGCCGAAGGCTCAGAAAAAGCAGACAGCGATATCGACCTGCTAGTGATAGGAGAAATCGGTTTGCGCTCATTATCGCGTCTTTTGCAAGGCCTGACAGAGGAACTTGGTCGCGAGATTAATCCTTATGTTTTAGCTCCAGAAGAATTCAGCCTCCGAAAATCTGAAAATGAGCACTTTCTTTCCAAAGTTCTCATGTCT
>JAOZSO010000303.1:0-4846 GCA_029939655.1 Desulfobacterales bacterium | reverse complement strand
CGCTGAGAAAGGTGATGGCCGCGGTAAAATAGGCTACCCTGAGAGCCGACTTGGCCGTAGCTAGTCCCATGGCTACCATCAACAGCGCGATGACGGCGATACCGAAAAACTCAAAAATAGATTCCACCCAGAGGTGAACCACGAACCAGCGCCAGTAGTCCGCCATGGTCAGATGAGAGCCCTTACCGTAAAACAGACCGAAGCCGTAAAAGGCTACCACGAGCACGGCGCTGAAAACATAGAACCATATCAAAGCGCTGAATTCATCTTTGTGCTCGCTCAAGTGACCACCGACCGCCCGATATACAATCAGCAGCCAGAAGATAAGTCCCAAAAAAAGCAGAATCTGCCAGACTCGGCCCAGTTCGAGAAATTCCCATCCCTGATGGCCAAACCAGAACCAAAGATCCCCCAGGAATCCTTTGATTCCCAGTACTTCACCAGTGAGACTGCCCACGGCAACGAGGAGAACCGCCCCAAAGAGCAACTCGACCAGAAGGCCTTGTTTGGCCGGTTCTTTGCCGCCCAGGATCGGTCCCAGGTAAATGGCGGAGGCCAACCAAGTGGTGGCGATCCAGAAGACCATCAACTGCAGATGCCATGTTTTGGCCCAGCTGTAGGGGATGAGATCGGCCACAAAGGGCAGAAAAAAAGTACCCGGATGGATCGTGTAGTGCGCCATCAATCCACCGAATGTTGTCTGCAGCAGAAACAGGAGAATTACCATCACAAAAAACTTTGCGGCTTTGAACTGGCTGGGGGTAAGGGGCATGTCGATCAGTTTTTCGGCGAGCGCCACCCCTTTGGGCGCACCATACCACAACCCGTAATGATGGATCCAGAAGACAAAAAGACCCAGGACCACCAACAGTGCCAGAATACCGGCAATGGAATAAAAGAAGGTCTCTGTGGTGGCAACATTTCCCACTCTCCTGTCCGCCGGCCAGTTATTGGTATAGGAATAATCGGTTCCCGGGCGTAGTGTCGAGGCGACCCAGGCCGACCAGAAGAAAAACCGCGCAACGGGCAGGCGCTGTTCATCGTCGGGTATAGTGTTCGGCAAAAAGCCGTAGCGTTGTTCGCCTTCCTTAAAGGTGGTACCCCAGTGTTGCACAACCCTTTCGAGCCCCTTTACCTGGGCGTCGGTCAATGTAAGCGTGTCCGTGGCCGGGTCATAGCGGTTGGGTTTGATTTCGTGGGTTGTCTTGACGTCGATAAGCTCTTTTTGGAGCTTGTCAAGAGCCTGATACGCCACGCCATAGTCATTTCGGGCCAGGGTATCGCCGACAGCTTCAGCTATTATGTGCAGGCTGGCAGCGGAGAATTTCGGACCTCTCTGGGAACCATGCCCCCCAGACAGCGCCATGATCCATCAGGCCGTATCGCTGGTAGACATTCTGTCCGGCAAAGATATCCGCTTTCATAAAAAGCACCTTGCCTTGAGCGTCGATTACCTTTCCGGGGTAGGGCGGTAGATCTTTTTTCATGGCGACACCGCCACCCAGCAAAACCGCCATGGCCCCAAAAAAACAAAGAATGGCTGCCCACTTGAGTGTGTTGAGAGACATCTTGCACCTCCTTTAAAAAGATAAGTTCATCTAAAAATCCACAATAGAGGAAAATATTTCCCTGGTGGCCGATTGTCAAAAAAGCAAGCTACACGATTTGATCGATGGTTGTGTCGTTCAATAATTTTTCAAATTGTTCAGAAACAATTTGCCAGCGTAAATGAAGTCCGCAGCTTCCGTCACAGGCGTGCATGCCCAGTAAGCATTTTATTAGACAATCATGATTTTTCCGACAGGCTCGGAAACCACTTCGCCAATAATGGCAGACTGTGTTACCCCGTGGACCTTTAAATCCTCCAACAGATCACCGGCCGTATTTTTGCTGACTCCCATCAGTAGACCACCCGAGGTCTGCGGGTCAAAAAGAATGTCTACCATCACGGTGTCGATGTGCGGGGCGAGGGTTATCAGGGATGACCGAAACGCTTTATTTTTGAAAGTGCCGCCGGGGATGAAGCCGCCTTTGGCATATTCGATCGCCTCGGGAATAATAGGGATGGCTTTCGATTCAAGACGAATACCGATGGACGTGTTGGACAACATCTCTGCCAGATGGCCCAGAAAACCAAATCCGGTGATGTCCGTACAGGCGCTCACCGGATACGCCGCCATTACCCCGGCAGCGTCACGGTTCAATGTTGCCATCAGGTGGGTGACGGTTTCAATGACCTCCTGGGAGGCGATGCCTCCCTTGATGGCCGTATTGATGATTCCTGTACCGATGGACTTGGTGAGGATCAGTTGATCCCCCGGCTTTAGACCGGTGTTTTGGGTCACACGGTCCGGATGTACGAAGCCGGTTACCGAGAGACCGTATTTCAGTTCTTTGTCTTGAACGCTGTGGCCGCCGAGCAAAACAACACCGGCCTCCTTCATTTTTTCCAGTCCGCCTTCCAGGATAGCACGAAGGATAGAAATGTCCATTTGATCGGAAGGAAATGCCACCAGGTTCATGGCGGTTTTGGGTTCGCCGCCCATGGCATAGATATCGCTCAGTGCATTGGCAGCGGCTATCTGACCGAACCAGAAGGGGTCGTCGACAATGGGCGTAAAGAAGTCTACGGTCTGGATGATAGCCAGATCATCCGATATCCGGTAAACACCGGCATCGTCAGCCCCCTCGAGGCCTACCAGTACATTGGGATCCTGCGGCAGTTTAAGGCCACAGAGTGCTTTGTCCAGGTCCCCTGGAGCCAGTTTAGAGGCTCACCCTGCACCGGAGACAGTCTGGGTTAAACGAATCGGGCCCATGCCGCTCTGGATGGTTTTCATTTTGCTTGGTTTCATTGGTTCGATCATTGTGGCTCCCTAAGATTGTAATTCGTTACTCTAATATAATCAAAGAGCGTGATGTTTCAAGGGATATCTGCTCATTGTGTTTTTGGTGTTTGTTGAGTATGTTGAGTTTGTTGAGTTGTTTTTGCTTTAGATTTTAAGGAGTAACAGATTAAAACTTAAAGTTGTTAACTAAGTTATTGTTACTTTTAGAACGGTCTTTTCGGGGTCGAAATCGTTATCGGGATCGGGATCGAGAACAGTGGCATTGCTATATTATTTGATTTCGATAGCGATCCCGATAGCGATTTCGATGGATTCTCCCAACATGGACCCTCTTAAGGTAAGGATATTGGCTTAAAACTTACAAAGAGCCAACTACCAAGAGCTAACAGCTTATGGCCTTATCTCCCTATTTCTGCAACCGCACATTTCAAGGCAAGGAGGATATCACTGGGTGCAATTTTGAGCATCACACCTCTCCGGCCCCCGTTAATGACTACAGTTTCATAATTCATGATGGGACTGTCTATAACGGATTCCAGCGGTTGTTTCAAACCAAAGGGGCTGATGCCGCCCACCAGATAGCCGGTCAAGCGCTCAGCAGTGGAGGCGTCCGCCATGGATGCGTGTTTGGTGTGAAAAACCCTGGCCAGTTTTTTTAAGTCCAGTTGTGTATTGCCCGGCAACAACGCCGCCATATACCGTCGCCCACCCAGATCTGCGATAAGGGTTTTAACCGTTCTTTCGAGAGGGAATCCAATGGCCTGAGCTGCAAACGCAGCCCCTTTTTCTTTGTGGGTGTAGGTAATTACCTCAAAGGGAAGCTGTGCTTTTTTTAATGTCTGGATGGCTCTTGTGGACATCGTTTTCCTTTCAGGTGTCATTTGCACTTCGTGCGTCATTAGTCCTTTGGACGATATTAGCGCTACGCGCGTCATTGATTGCAGCTCTTAGCTACGATGAATGACACAAAGTAAATGACAATTAATGACGCGAAGCGAATGACATTTGTTTCCCTTGAACCCTTTCTTTATTTCTATTGTATCGCCATTCAACATGGTATACAGGATAAACGAAAATTTTACACCTAATTTGAAACGCTCAAATTAGGTTACAATCAAATGACATCCAAAGGGTTCAAAAAATACCAGACGCAAATGACCTAAGGGCTCGCGAAAAAATAACGTCACATTTTCAGTGCCCAGTCATTCCGCTCAGCAGTGTTGCGAAAATTCGAAATATGCCTGATATTCCTGCATTTTCGCGCCTTGCTGAGCAGGCGTCTGAACGCTGAAAACCTGCGAACTTATTTTTACGCGAACCCTAATCGATGTCAAAATCGCCCGCAGGGCTGAATGTGGAGGAGAATATGTCATATCAAAAAAGTGATTACAAAGAAGATCTTGACAGGGTTACAGCTGTCTTTCAAACCAGTCTCGGGGAATTTGAAGCCGAGTTATATGCCAAGGAATGTCCGGAAACCGTATGGAATTTTATCAATCTGGCAGAGGGTCGACAGGAAGCCGACCGCCAGGGCAATTTTTATGATGGCCTGGTATTTCATCGGGTGATTTCAGGATTCATGATTCAGGGCGGGTGTCCCCTCGGCTCCGGTACTGGTGGACCCGGCTACCGCTTTCAGGACGAGTTCGATTCGTCATTGCGGCACGACAGCGAAGGAATCTTCTCAATGGCCAATGCAGGGCCCGGGACCAATGGGAGCCAATTTTTTGTCACACTGGGGCCCACACCCCACCTGGATGACCGGCATTCGGTCTTTGGCAAGGTTGTCAAAGGCATAGATGTCGTGAAAAAAATCGGATCGGTTCAAACCGGACCGATGGATAAACCCGTGGAGCCGGTGGTGATGCAATCTGTCACCTTTAAACGATAAAATCGCGTAGCGATTTTATTATACGCGACTGCGTCGCTTTTTAAGTAAATTGAGCGATTGCCGAAGCTACCGTAGCTTCAAACTCCGGGTAGTGATCCTGGATTCT
>JAOZSO010000302.1:0-4852 GCA_029939655.1 Desulfobacterales bacterium | reverse complement strand
ATAAGCGACACCGTCGCGTCAAATAAATTCGCGCAGCGAATTTATGGAGGTACAGATTATGACCATTTCCAAGAAGATCGAAGCGTTCATGACCAGGTCATCCTGGATTCGAAAAATGTTTGAGGAGGGTGCCCGGCTGAAAGCTGAACACGGGGCCGAAAATGTGTTTGATTTCAGCCTGGGGAATCCAAACCTGGAACCCCCTGAGAAATTCAATGAGATTCTCGGGAAGATTGTAAAGGAAACGGGAGGACATGGTTACATGCCCCAGCCAGGATATCCTCATGTCAGGGAAAAGATTGCCGAATATGTATCCCGGGATCAGGGGGTTGCCGTTACGGCGAATGATGTGATCATGACCTGTGGTGCTGCCGGCGCTTTGAACATTATCCTCAAGGCGGTGCTGGATCCGGGTGATGAAGTTCTTTCACCCAAACCCTGTTTTGTGGAATATCATTTTTATACCGACAACCACGGTGGTGTTTTTAAAACCGTTCCCACCCGCGATGATTTTTCACTGGACATGGAGGCCATGGCAGCGGCCGTCACCGAAAAAACCAAGGTTGTCCTGATCAATTCACCCAACAATCCCACCGGGCAGGTCTATTCCAAGGAGAGCCTGGATGCCCTGGGCCGCCTTTTGGAGGAAAAGAGCGAGCAGTTTAAAAGAACGATTTACCTGGTGGCGGACGAGCCGTATCGAAAAATTGTTTACGATGATGTCCGAATACCCTGTATATTTGACAGTTACAACGACAGTATTATGGCGACGTCCTATTCAAAAGACATCTCCATCCCCGGCGAGCGGATCGGCTTTACTGTGGTCAACCCCGGGGCTATATACAGATCTGACCTGATAAACGCCATGGCACTGACCAATCGCATCATCGGGTTCGTCAACGCCCCGGCACTGATGCAGCGTGTGGTGGCGGAAATGCAGGGAATGAGTGTGGATGTGTCCCTTTACAAGCGTAAACGGGACCTGCTGTGTGATGGCCTGCGGGAATGCGGATATGATTTTATCACACCTCCCGGCGCATTTTATCTTTTTCCCAAAGCACCCATTCCCGATGATGTGGCCTTCGTGAGGGCTCTCCAGGAAGAACTGATCCTGGTTGTTCCCGGTAGCGGCTTTATGGGTCCGGGTCATTTCCGAATCGCATTCTGCGTGGAAGAAAGCACTATTGTCAAGGCTATGCCGGGATTTAGGCGGGTTATGAAACGACATTTGGCTTCGCCGTAATTTATGGTAATTAGCTCCTTCGGAGCGATATTAACGCCTACCGGCGTGTCATTTAGCTTCGCTGTCATTGGTTGTAATTAGCTCCTGACGGAGCGATATTTAGCTTCGCTGTAATTTATGGTAATTAGCTCCTACGGAGCGATATTTGACTTCGCCGATATTCATTGTGGGTTAAACCGTGAAGAGGAGTCCTTTTTGAAATTAGAGGACCTGGAAATATATCGACTTTCAATGAAATTGGGGGAAAAGATATGGGGGATTGTTGAAAAGTGGGATTATTTTTCAAAAGGAACCGTTGGTAAGCAATTAGTAAGTGCTTCTGACTCCGTATCGGCCAATATCAGCGAAGGATTCGGAAGATTTCATTTCAAGGAAACAAGACAGTTCAGTTATTTTGCCAGAGGATCTTTGTATGAGACCAAAACATGGTTAACGAAGGGGAATCAGAGAAAACTAATCAACGACACCGAATTCCAGAGCTTGTTGAGAGATATTGATATTCTTGGTATTAAGCTTAATAATTACATTAACTCAATTAATCGGCTGTCAAAAAACAACAAATAACGCTCCGCAGGAGCAAATTACAGCGCAGCGAAATATCGCTTCGAAGAAGCTAATATCACTCCGAAGGAGTATGCTCCGCAGGAGCAAATTACAGCGCAGCGAAATATCGCTTCGAAGAAGCTAATATCACTCCGAAGGAGTATGCTCCACAGGAGCAAATGACAAAATTTTCATGAAGTCGGATGAAGATCATAAGGTTGTTGAATAAAGACATCATGATAGCGAACAAAAGATAGGAGCATGCGTAATGAAAATTTTAAAGATCGACCACCTCGGCATTGCTGTAAACAGCATTGAAGAGGGCAAGCAATTCTGGGCGGATGTTTTGGGCCTGCCGTTTGAGGGCTCTGAAACTGTGGCCGAACAGAAAGTTACCACAGCCTTTTTCCCCATCAGCGAAAGCGAAGTGGAACTTCTGGAATCCACAGCGCCGGACGGACCGGTGGCTAAATATATTGAAAAAAAAGGTGAAGGGATCCAACACGTTGCATTTCGCGTGGAAAATATCGAAGAAGCTCTGGCGGAACTGAAAGAAAAGGGAATTCGCCTTATCGATGAAACACCCCGAATGGGGGCAGGCGGTGCGAAAATTGCTTTTCTCCATCCCAAGGCCACCCATGGTGTGCTGGTGGAGTTATGTGAAAGGTAGAAACGGTTTTAGGTGTTAAGTTTTAGGTGTTAGGTTGTCCGGTTATGGCTAAAGAATTCCAGGTAATAGCCCTGGATTCCTGCTTTCGCGGGAATGACGATTCAGATTAACGCCTGTCATTCCCGCGAAGGCGGGAATCCAGAGAGTACTCTCAAAGCATGATTTACCCGAATTTATTGAGGAGCTTGAGTAATGACAGATAAGCCAGATATTAAACAATGGGAAGAACTTGCCAACAAACAGCTTAGGGGCCGGACTCTCGACGACCTTAAGTGGGATACGCCGGAAGGCATCCAGGTCAAGCCCCTGTATACGGCCGAAGATCTGGAAGATCTGGCGCATGTCAACAACCTGCCCGGGTTTGCACCCTATGTACGGGGTCCCATGGCAACCATGTATGCGGGACGACCCTGGACCATACGGCAATATGCGGGGTTTTCGACTGCCAAGGACTCCAATGCGTTTTACCGGCGAAACATCGCTGCCGGTCAAAAAGGACTTTCCGTTGCATTTGATCTGGCAACCCACCGGGGATACGATTCCGACCACCCAAGGGTTTTGGGGGATGTCGGAAAGGCCGGCGTGGCTATTGATTCGGTTGAGGATATGAAGGTTCTCTTCGACCGGATACCGCTGGATCAGATGACGGTGTCCATGACCATGAACGGTGCAGTCCTGCCCATCCTTGCGGGATATATCGTTGCGGCAGAGGAACAGGGGGTAAAACAGGAACACCTGGCCGGTACGATCCAGAATGATATCCTGAAGGAATACCTGACCCGCAACACCTACATTTATCCGCCTGAACCCTCCATGCGGATCGTATCCGATATCATCGGCTATTGTTCCCGGCACATGCCGAAGTACAATACCGTCAGTATCAGCGGCTACCACATGATGGAAGCCGGTGCCAATTCGGTTCTCCAGACGGCTTTTACCCTGGCAGACGGTCTGGAATATGTCAAAGCAGCGTTGGATGCCGGTCTCGATATCGATGTGTTCGCACCGCGGCTTTCCTTTTTCTTTGGCGTGGGTATGAATTTTTTCATGGAGATTGCCATGCTGCGGGCGGCCCGGTTTCTGTGGCACGAACTCATCAGTCAATTCAATCCCAGGAACCCGAAATCCTCCATGCTGCGCACCCACGTCCAGACATCCGGGTGGAGCCTGACCGAACAGGACCCCTACAACAATATTATCCGGACAACACTGGAAGGACTGGCCGCTGTACTGGGTGGAACACAGTCCCTGCACACCAATTCATTTGATGAAGCCGTGGGCCTGCCAACCGATTTTTCGGCAAGAATATCAAGAAACACCCAGATCATCATCCAGGAGGAATCCCAGGTCTGCCATGTGGTCGATCCCCTTGGGGGCTCTTACTATATCGAAGCCCTCACGGGTGGTGTCATCCGGGAGGCGCGAAAAATCATCCATGAAGTGGAAGCGCTGGGAGGGATGGCCAAGGCTATCGAAACCGGCATGCCGAAAATGCGGATCGAAGAATCTGCCGCGCGTAAGCAGGCGAGAATCGATCAGGGTATGGATGTCATTGTGGGGGTGAACAAACATCGCATCGAGGAGGAGCCCCTTGACGAAGTTCTGGCGGTGTCGGAGACGGTTCGTGACGAGCAGGTTCAAAGACTGAATGAGATCAAGACCGGCAGAGACAACAAAGCGGTTCAGCAGGCACTTGCCCGCATCAAAGCTGCGGCCGAAGCGGATGGCAATCTTCTGGAAGCCTGTATTTCTGCTGTTCGGGTACGTGCAACGGTGGGAGAAGTATCCGATGCCATGGAATCCGTTTTCGGCCGGTTTGTTGCAACCACCCAGTGTATTTCCGGGGTGTATGCATCGGAGTATGGCGACAGCGAAATATTTGCAGCCGTCAGGAAACGGACCGATGACTTTATGGAACGGGAAGGCCGACGTCCCAGAATTCTGGTGACAAAAATGGGGCAGGATGGTCATGACAGGGGCATCAAAGTCATCGCCACGGCGTTTGCCGACCTGGGTTTCGACGTTGACATCAGTCCCATGTTTCAGACACCCGAAGAGGCGGCAAAAATGGCGGTGGAAAACGATGTCCATGTTGTGGGTGTTTCCAGCCTGGCGGCCGGTCACAAGACCCTGGTGCCCCAGCTCATATCAGAACTCAGAAACAAGGGGGGCGAGGACATCCGGGTAGTGGTTGGGGGTGTGATACCCCCGGCTGATTACAACTTTCTGTATGATGCCGGCGCTGTAGGTGTTTTTGGTCCCGGAACGGTCGTAACGGAATCCGCCAATAAGATACTGAATGAGTTGGAGTGAAATGCAATAGTTAAGGTTGGTAAAAGATATCGGGATTATAACCCAAAAGAAGGTTGGTGGTATCGCGGATGGATAATCCCTGT
>JAOZSO010000301.1:3418-4856 GCA_029939655.1 Desulfobacterales bacterium | reverse complement strand
CTTCCAACAATTTCCGGTAGTTCTTGATCAATTCCAGGGCTTCCTTCTCCGTGGATATGTGTTTGATGGATTCGCGAAAATGTCTGGCATGGGGCAACCCTTTCACGAACCAGGCAAGCCTGCTACGCATCATATAGCAGGCGTGTTCCTCACGGAAATAGGCCACGGATGCTGCCAAGTAGCGCGTCATCATGTGAAATCGGGAGGGGATGTCTGTTTCGTGAAAGTTCTCGCCTTTGAGCAAAGTGTTTATCTGCCTGAAAATCCATGGGTTGCCTATCGCTGCCCGCCCGACCATGACAGCATCACAGCCGGTTTCCGTCACCATTTGAATCGCGTCCTGGGCTGTGACAATATCGCCGTTGCCGATGACCGGTATAGATACCGCCCGCTTGATCTCAGATATTACCTGCCAGTCCGCGCGGCCTTTAAAACCCTGTGACACCGTTCTGGGGTGAACCGCAATTGCATCAACCCCTTCGTTCTCAGCGATTTTCGCGATGATCCGTGCATCGTCTCCGTTCTTTTCCCAGCCGGTCCTGATTTTGATTGTCATTGGTATCTTGACTGCCGCGCGAACCGATCTGATGACAGCTTCCGCCAGGTCGGATTTTCTCATCAGGGCTGCCCCGGAGCCACTTTTCAATATTTTTCTCACAGAACAGCCAAAGTTGATATCGAGTATATCGGCACCAGAGGATTCGACGATTTTTGCCGCCGCTGCCATGATGCCCGGGTCCGCCCCGAAAATCTGAACTGAGAGTGGTTTTTCCTCTGGTACACTCTCCAGTAGTTTCTCGGTTTTTTGGGATTGATGGACAAGGCCATTGGAACTGATCATCTCCGAACATACAAGGCCGCACCCAACCTCCTTTGCAATCAGGCGCATGGGCAGGTTGGTGATACCGGCCAGAGGAGCCAGGATGGTCATATTGTCTAATTTGACGTTTCCGATGTGAAACATGTTGTTATCTCAAGAATAAAATCATATTTAGCTGCCAGGTTAATTGCCTAAGTTGAGAGATTGTTGAGGTTGCCGTAGCTGCAAAGAAGATGCCGTTCCGCTATAGTGTACTATGCGGCATGGCATCTGACACAGCAGATGCGGTAAGATCGACAATCTCTCAACTTAGGCAGGGATTAGCGTAGCAGTACAAACAATTATGATAACAGGGCTGCCGGCTGTAGGATCCGATATCCATGGATTTCATACAACCGCAGCCGGCCCTGACACGCTGCCCGGAATCTTTTCCCAATGAAACGCGTCCACCAAACAGTTTCATAATCAGGTCATTGGGTATACAGGCGCTTTTGCCTATTGGCAGATCATCCACAACCTGTTCCAGCAAATCCCTTTCACAGCAGGTTTGCAGCGAGATCCCCAGATGTTCGAGTATCCGGCTCATATCTTCCAGTACGTTTATTTTCTTTTTCATGG
>JAOZSO010000301.1:1340-3408 GCA_029939655.1 Desulfobacterales bacterium | reverse complement strand
AGGTCCGGCTGCCTTGCCAGCCGCTTCTTGATTTTTGGGTACATGTCCATAAAGCTCGTAATACACCTTTTGACACCCATGGCCGCCGCTTTCCCGGCGATCATAGAAAAATCTTTCAGGTTATCTTGAATCTCATGCGTCTCTGTTTCATAGAAACAAACCGGATCAAATCGCCAGTTAATGGTCCTTGGATCATAATGATTACAAAGATATTCCAGCTGCGCCAAACGCTCCTCCAACCGTGGCAAGCCGGGCTCCAGCAGCACAGACTCGGAATTTATGCTAAAGTTAAAAAACAGATGATAGCCATATGCCTGCAGTTGCCTGCCATAATCCCCCTTAATGAAGGGATCAAAATTTTTTGACCAGAAGACAATCGTGTGTACATCCGCCGTGGAAGCCGGTACGAAAAAAGTTTTATGATTATAAGGGTTCTCCACTTCGAAGAACCCTTTCTGGATCCCCTGCATAAACCAGTCCATGTAAAATGCGGGAATGTCTGTCCGGCGAGATGCAGATATAACGGTTTTTATCGTTTAAAATCCTTCAAGGATATCACAGAACCTTTTGTTTCTGGTTTCGGATCCTTTTCAACGGATGGATCTTCCCTGGAGGTTCCTGCTTCAGGTTCCGGTGGTTCCACCAGCTCGAGTCGCATCTGTTTGCCATCCATGGTAAACGTTTCACCATTGATATAGACGTCCCTTAGAATCCACGTAACCACCTGGGGGGGCACCTGAAGCAAGAGAAATGTTACATGGTACCAGTTCGGTTTTGAATCAGGCAGAATGTTTTCAATGCGCGCAAAGACCAGTGGATTTTCTTCGAAATATATCAACATAATATCGTTTTCAGCTGCCATGCGGATAAAACGCTCCCTTCATGGGGTTAAGTTGGTTTATTCTTCGAACCCAATTAGCTCCCTGCAACCTTGGGGTAAAAAAATCCTGATTACTATACATATTAATACGTCTGTAATCAATTTCTATAACCTGAGTATCTTTTCGGTATTTAAAAAAATTATAAATTCTGTTAATAATCATAAGATCGAATGACGGTTTCAAAAAGTTTTCTTTGTCTTTTTGCGATATACTCGCAAAAGCGGAAATCCAGTGTCATCAAATACTTTATGAGACTTTTTATCATATTGTTCATCCTGTTTCAGGGAGTGGTTTCCTTTGCAGACGCAGTCGAATCACCCCCTGGGTCGACCGTGAAATCGGAAACCTCCAAAGCAGCAGACGATTTCGATCGTGAAGATGAACTTTCACCGCACTACCTCAGTTTCGATTCAATGTTTACCCTTTATCAGCCATTCCTGGACCATGTCTCGGCTTATAAGCCCATATATTTCCTGGTAGGGGCCGATCCGGAAGAAAGCAAATTCCAGTTCAGTTTCAAGTACCGGCTGGTCAACCCGGAATCATTCCTGGCTGAACGCTACCGGTTTATGGATGGGTTTCATTTTGCCTATACCCAGACATCCTACTGGGATCTGGAATCCTCTTCCATGCCCTTTGAAGATACAAGCTATAAACCCGAACTGTTCTACATTTCATCGAATATCGATACCGGATTGTCGCGTACAAGCGGCTTGTTCTTTCAAACCGGCATAAAGCACGAATCAAATGGTCAGGGAAGCGGTGATTCACGCAACACCAATTTTCTCTATGCCAACCCCATTTTTATTTCCTACAATAAAAAAACAACTTTGGGTTTCATGCTATCCCCTAAGGCGTGGATTTATGTGGACAACAACGAAGATTCCAATGATGATCTGCCGGATTATCGGGGTTATTTTGATCTCGAGTTGAAATGCGGCCTGGCCGACAGCCTGGTGGTGAGCTCAAAT
Organism: Desulfobacterales bacterium; assembly: GCA_029939655.1. Lineage (GTDB taxonomy): Bacteria > Desulfobacterota > Desulfobacteria > Desulfobacterales > B30-G6 > B30-G6. The sequence goes on along the minus strand of JAOZSO010000301.1, from coordinate 1,556 downwards.
CTTGGCTGGGCCAAGAAAGGGGGGTCGGTAACGATCAATGCCACCTATCCACTGAATCGAATATCTGCCGGGATTTCAGGTCTGTACCTGCATGTCCAGTACGTCAACACTCTGGCGGAAAGCCTGCTCCACTATGACGATCGCACGAAAGCCATTCGGATTGGTGTGTCTATTATACGTTAACCCGAACATTTCATAAGGGGACGTTGTTTACAA
>JAOZSO010000301.1:0-1330 GCA_029939655.1 Desulfobacterales bacterium | reverse complement strand
CCCTGCAACCTTGGGGTAAAAAAATCCTGATTACTATACATATTAACGTTGTTTACAAAACATACAAAAGGGTAACATATTTTACGTGGACCACACAACACTGCGCCCGCCGGCTCTCTTTGGAAATTCCACGACTTTCATTCCAAGACTTTCGGCAATTTGAATCATTTTTTCAAACGCGGGCTGACTGACATGCATTTTAGGCTCCACAGTAAGAATCCTTCCACCGTCTTTGAGTAGGTTTTTCAACTCCCCCAGCGTATGTTTCATGTCCGGCACCTCATGGATCATGTAAAATGCCAAAATTAAATCTGCTTCTTGATTCAGTCCAATATGATCGATACCTGCCGTATGAAAGTCGATTCTGTTGGCTACCCCGTGCTTTTTCGCCTTTTTCCGAACGCGTTCAAGCATTTTTGACTGGATATCCACGGCAATCACCCTCCCCTTTGACCCAACCATTTTGGCCATGTCGATGGTGAAGTATCCAGGGCCGCATCCCATGTCGATGACCGTGTTCCCCTCCTGGATGTATGGCCCGACAATTTTCACGGGGGGTTGAATCAAACGCCGGATCCAGTTGTCCAGGAAAAAAGCAATTTGATGGGGACAGACATGGGGTTGTGGTTTTGTGATGCTGTTGCTTGACATAATTATTTCCTCCCATGGTGTACAGGTACTATACTCCTATAGACCTATTATTTTATTGCATGGCTTTCTTCATAAAATTATCTACCTTATTCATAAATTCTATCAGGAAATCGAGTTTGTCCTGATTCAATCCCAAGAAATATTCCTTGAAACCACCATCCATGGTTTCGTGCCAGTGTTTGTGTGCAAAATAGGCTGTCTTGCCCTTGAATGTCAGCCTCACTATCAACCTCGATAGGTTTTCAGGATCTTCTTCTTTGAAGATAAGTCCTTTATTTTCAACTCTTTTTAAGTTCTGAGATACCGCACCTTTTGTAATGCCCAACAGCCTGGACAGGTCGGTGACACTCAAGCACTCATCATTGTCCCCGATGAGTTCAAGTAAATGGATCTCCGTACCGGTGAGGGGTTCATCCGTCCCGAACCGTCTAGGCGTCTTTTCCAGCTTGTTGGCAAGTTTGGCGAGCTGGTAAAACTGTTCCGTGATGATATGGATGTTGGATTCTTTCATGGCACATAGTGTATAGCTGCTATACACATATGTCAAGTACTATTTCAAGCCTCGGTTTGGGGTACAAAAGTTCAGAAGTCAGGAGACGGAAATCAGAAGTTAGAATTTCGTAAAGTGCTAAATTGTTTTAATGCTGGAAACCGAATGAACATCGAACATCCAACTCGC
>JAOZSO010000300.1:0-4871 GCA_029939655.1 Desulfobacterales bacterium | reverse complement strand
ATCAAGGATATTGTCATATGCCCGATACGCATAGTGGTACAAATGTTGTTACTCAACTGAAAAAAGTCCTCGCAGTTGATAATGATCCGATTATGCTCAAATTTTTCTCCAGAATACTTGAGAAAGCCGGATTGCAGGTTGTAACCGCCGGTGACGGCGTCACCGCCATTGACACACTCGAAAGCTACACCCCTGATCTGTTTTTAGTCGATTTGGTAATGCCCAACATAGACGGGCGGGCGCTGTGTCGTATTATACGAAGCAAAAAAAAGTTCAAAACAACGCCCATCGTGATTATTTCCGCCATCGCGGCCGAAGAAACAATCAATACGGTAGCGTTAGGCGCCAACCTCTGTATCGCCAAAGTAGCGTTTGCCGAAATGGAAGTCATCATAAACAAATTTTTAGATACCCCCCAGTTGCTGTGGGATCCAACACTGGGCAACCGGGTTTTAGGGGTAAAAGACCTTTCACCGCGCAATATCACCAATGAACTATTGACGATCAACAGCCATTTTCGCATCATGCTTGACAGCATATCCAATGGAATTCTCGAAATTGAGCAAAACAAACGTATTATTTATGCCAATCCAGCGGCTCTGCGTTTTTTTTCTATGCCCCCTGAGATCATGTTAGGCAGTTATGTATCCCAAATTTTCCAGATCGACACGGATGAGCTGTTTTCCCCCCTGATCAACGCCTCGGCATCAAACACCGATCCCACCGGCCGGCATATCAGGATTTCGGTTCGCAACCGGCTTTTAGATGTATCTGTTGTGGCGTCCAATCACAACCAGGATACCCAAGTGATTGTCATGGAAGACATCACCGAACGCGAAAAAGCACAAGAAGATCTCCTTGAGGCCAACAAAAGACTTGAGGTTCTGGCCCGGATTGACGGCCTGACGAATGTTTCCAATCGACGCCATTTTGACGAATTGCTTCATCAGGAATGGGGACGTCTGAAACGTGAAAACGGTGAGTTGGCTCTGCTGCTCTGTGATATAGATTACTTCAAGGATTATAATGATACCTACGGCCACCTCGAAGGCGATCAATGCCTCAAGGATATCGCCCAGACCATCAATTCCACCCTTCAACGACCCTCGGATATGGCCGCGCGGTATGGTGGTGATGAATTTGTCATCATTTTGCCCAACACAATGCTCGAGGGCGCTTTGCACCTGGCCGAAGACATCCGGGATAACATCTGCCGGCTTCATACCAGACACAAGACGCCAGTTGCCGACCATGTTACGGTAACGATTGGGGCTAGCAGCGGGTTTCCCGGTGACGCGCTGCCGGAAGATAAGTTCATCTGGCTGGCCGACAAGGCGCTTTACGAGGCTAAAATGAAAGGACGTAATTGTTGCATAGGAAAAATGTTGCCGCACCCATGATGGCAACCATGAATTCCTTTACAAAGACGAGGCTGTAGTATGAAAACAACCACAAAAATTCTTATCTTTCTAATAGCCATGGCAGTGGCCGATATAGTCATTCCTGTACCAATAGCTACCTTTATGCTCATCTATGTGCTCTATCAAAAACCAGCGTGGTTTAGGGATCTGCTTGAGGAGGTTTATAGATCTTGATGTGATAGAACGACACCTATGGGCTCGCATAAAAATAACTTAGCAGAATTAGCGTTCAGATTTGGTTCAGGTTTGGCTGATCCGAATGAGCAAATCCACAGGAATAGCGAGCTATTTCGCGGATTTTGGGAATGAGGCATCGGCCAAAGATGGGCTGAAGCTGAGATGCAAAAATGTGAAGTTATTTTTACGCGAGCCTATGCCTTTGTATAGACGCCCCTATCGACACTCTTAATCTTACCCTGCTTCCTCAACTTGAAAACAATATTGGCAATCTTTTTATTGTCGAACCCTGTCTTTTTCGCAAGGGTCGCACTATTGACACCCTTCTTTGACCTGTTGATTACAGCCAGAACAGCATCGGAGGCAGTTCCGGTTTTAGCCGTCTTTTTAGCCGGCGCTTTCTTAGCCTTGCGTACAGGTTTTTCCTTAGCCTGTTTTTTTGGTGTGCTCTCCTCTATCTTCTCAGCTATCTTCTCCATTCCCTGCGCCATAGTTCTCAGGCCTTCCGCTACCGCTTTCAACGCTACATCAAATTCCTTCATAGTTGACCTCCTGTATAGTTTGGATAAAATATATTACCAAAAAATCAAAAAGAATTCCTCATCAAGTTTCATGAAATGTTCGGATCAAGGCCACCCCTTCAAACCAAAGTCAAGCTGGTACGTTTTATCACCGCGACGCAGCACAATATCATCAGGATTAATGTGGCTTATTTGATACCCCTCGAGGCTATCTCCCTCCCGCAGAACCTTATTGTTAATTACCGTCAGTCGTTCCTGGGGGGTTTCTCCCCATGAAATGGCCTGTATCTTAAAGCTGACGCCTTCGAGTCGGTCCATCGGCAGAGGTTTCTTTTTCCGGGTAAGCACTTTTTTTGATGACACATCTATTGAATCGAGTTTATCCTTTTCTTTGGTTAATAATTGTGACGCCGGTTCCTGAAATGCCTTACCCGCCACCGGACTTTCTTCCTGAGCCTCTTTTAATTGGACAACCCGTCTTTTTTCGGCTTTGATCTCACCCGTATGATTTCCGTCCTCCAACGATTTCGGTTTCGTTGTGGTTTTATCGCCGGCAACTATTGTTTCCGGCTTTCCTGCGGAGGCTGTCGATATGCGATCTTGAGACATAGATGGCAATGGGAAAGGCGTTTTCTGTTCATCCAGGGCTGCCACAGGTTTTGGCGTTTCCTGTGCTTCAGATTTTACCACAGGTGTAACATCCCCAGGAAGGGGTTCGGGCGTTTTTTCGGGACTCCTCTGATAATAAACCGCGAAACCGATGACTCCGATACATACGCAGACGACCCCGACAATCCTGATGGCGCTTTTTGAGGGAAAAACTTTTCTGCCTGCCCCTGCAGGTGCCAGCGGGTAATGCTGCGGGGATGTTTCCTTCTCCAGCTTTTTTAAAGCATCAAGAATCGAACTCAAATTTTATCATCCTTTACGGCTGTTCATTTAATGGGCGTTCATAAGCGACAAGCCGTGGCGCCGAGATATCATCTTTTTCGTTATAAAGTACAATCTTGGTCAATGGCCCCACAAATCCGTCTGCGTCGATGCCGTGTTTTTGCTGGAGTTCCATAATAATTGCCTGTGTCCGTTTGTCATATTCCGATGTCAACTCAACATCCTCGTGTCCGATATCACGCAACATCATCTTCAGCATAATTACGGAACCCCTGGGATGACTTAATGGCAGAGTGCCTTCAAAACTCAGATAATTCTTCCACACAACAAAAGCCGTGCCCTTGAATTGGGCAGCCAGGGCATCATATGAAATTGTAACGGAAGTCTCTACCCCCTGCGCCCGGAAGGTGGCCTGATTTTCATGAATTTTTTCTAACGTCAAGTAGCTCGGCAGTTTTGCATCAGGGCTCTCAAACTTAAAAATAGCCGGTAGATTAAGGTTCCTTACCAAATCCGGATTGCCCTCAATCACCTGGATTTCCAGACCGTGTTGCCTTGTTACCAGACTAAAAAATGCGTTATCGTCCTGGATGTTTTCAAGGTAAGGTTGTATATGATTATCAACCTCCCACAGGGATAGTAGTTCCATCATCGCATTGTATCGCGTTGCAGCAGGATCTGCCTGTTCAAGGAATGTTTCCAGCGCCACAGTCTTAACTGCCTCGGCACGCACAGGTTCCTCCGGGACGGCTTCTAATTTTTCAGGATTTGCCGGGTAAAAAACTGCAGCAGGCTTATCCCTGATTTCTGAAACAGTGTCGGGCAACGTGGCCGATGGAACCAGCCCGGCCTTGTGTTGAACAATGCCCGGCAACAAGAAGACGCTTAAAACAGCCACTACTGCAATCGCGACCACCGCAGTCGTACGCTTTTTCAAAGGAAACCGTTTCCGAAGGTCACCACGGCTCGACAATTCACGAATCGCCAGGCGCACGATATTGCCGGATATCTTATTATGGTTCCGGCTGTAGGCAATCAAAAGTGAGCGGTCACAAATGATATTGATTAAGCGGGGGATGCCATCGGTATACTTATAGATCTCCTTTAAAGCGCTTTTTGAGAACATACGCCCTGGTTTTGTGCGGGCGACTTGTAATCGATGTTCAATATAAGCAGAGGTTTCCTTAAAAGTAAGCGGCGCCAGGTAACAGCTCAGGGTCACCCGTTGACCTAACTGTCTGAGTTCATGGGAGTCCAGCATGTCCGCCAACTCGGGTTGTCCCACCAGAATGATTTGAAGAAGCTTGCTTCGCGTAGTTTCGAGGTTGGATAAAAGCCGCAGCTGCTCCAGAACGTCGATACTCAAGTTCTGGGCCTCGTCAATGATCAATATTACATTTTTATCAGACGCCTTCATCTGCATGAGAAAGGCGTTCAGATCATCGATCAGATCTTTTGTATTATCCGCTGAAGAAGCGATGCCAAGCTCATCATTAATGGCTTTGAGCAGCTGAAGTTCATCCAGTTTGGGATTAAATATATAGGCAGCTTCCGTGTCATCAGGCAACCGATCCAGAAAAACCCTGCACAGCGTAGTTTTGCCTGTGCCGACTTCTCCGACGATTTCAACAAATCCATCCCCATGCCCCATAGCGTATTTCAAGTGTGCCAGGGCTTCTTCATGGCTTTTGCTCAAGAATAGATAGGTCGGATCCGGAAGCAGCTTAAAAGGGCGCTCTTTGAAGCCGAAAAAATTGCTGTACATGGTATCTCTCCTCAAAGTTGACCCCAATGTTGCATAAACAGCATGGCAAAGGATAGTTAATGGACCGTTATTATAGCCGATATCATAATAAAAGCA
>JAOZSO010000299.1:1755-4874 GCA_029939655.1 Desulfobacterales bacterium | reverse complement strand
TTTGACAGGTCGAGAGCAATATGGTAAAAAAACCAATAAAGAGTAAAATTAACCAGATTAAGGTAAATTTATCAGAATGAGCCGTTCTTCATCGAAATTTACAACACCGCCACCAGGGGTCGAGGCCATTGGGCAGTCTGAAACATTTCTGATGTTCCAGGAATCACTTTCAAAGGTAGCGACCGTTAATCGGCCCGTGCTTCTTATCGGTGAAAGGGGGACCGGCAAGGAGATAGCTGCCATGCGTCTGCATTACATGTCACAACGCTGGCAGGAACCACTGGTTGCACTTAACTGTGCTGCACTGACCCCCTCTTTGATCGAAACGGAGTTGTTCGGGCACGAAAAAGGGGCTTTTACCGGTGCTTTCCAGGCACGTAAGGGCCGATTTGAGGCCGCCGAAAACGGCACTCTTTTCCTGGACGAAATTGGTAGCACCCCCTTGGAGGTTCAGGAAAAAATTTTACGGGTAGTGGAGTACGGCACGTTCGAAAGAGTGGGCGGGTCACTACCTATTGATGTGGACGTACGACTGGTGGGTGCCACCAATGCAGATCTGTTGGACCTGACAGCCAGGGGGCTGATCAAACGGGATTTCCTGGATCGTCTCTCTTTCGAGGTACTGTTTTTGCCTCCCTTGAGGGAAAGGGAAGGCGACCTTTTGCTGCTGGCGGATCATTTTGCCCGCAGAATGGCATTCGAACTCGGGCGCGAGGAAACGCCTGTTTTTAGCAGGACAGCACGTGCCATGATGGAACAATATGCCTGGCCGGGTAATGTGCGTGAACTGAAAAACGTAGTGGAGCGGGCGGTGTACAGAACCGATGCTTCACATATCACAGAAATCGTGTTCAATCCGTTCAATTCGCCCTATGAAAAGCACATGAAAGATGCGAGCTTGGAGAAAAAAACAGGACCCGTGGATGTGCAACCGACCGGATTGACATCGCTACATTTAAAAGAAGCGGTGAAAAACCTTGAAATCAAATTGTTGAAGAGATCCCTTGAGACCTCAAAATACAATCAGAAGAAAGCGGCCAAAAAACTAGGTCTGACCTATGACCAACTGCGGGGTTTGCTAAAAAAGCACGCAACAGCACTTAAAGACACATTAACGTGATGCGTCACCAGGGTTCCCGTTAGGGGCGAATGTCGTGTCAGTTAATGTCCCATTTTTAAGAGAATGTTTCATCAGGTCTTCTTTTTATAGAGGGCTTTTTTTAAGGCAGCACCATGGACGTGGCCGGCAAAATGAACCGGACTTTTCCCGTAAATCGGGTCCCAGCCAGCAGGATCTGCGCTGCAAGAAAACTGAATTTCCAACCCGAAGCGTGTGGGCGCCTCCGATACATCCCATCCGATAACGCGCGATGCCGCTTCCCAGGTAGCACCACAGGGGGCACCTCTTCTGACGGAAATTTTTTGGATTTTACCATCCGCAACCTCGACATCCAATTCCGGCGCACCGAATTGGTCTCCATACGTTCCCAGGCAGTCCTGCCGGGAAAGGCCGCATCAAGTGGGCGGGGTAATGACATGTTTAGGGTGATACTTTTTCCCGGAAGCCACCAGCGGGATTTCCTTTTCGGAACAGAGTTGAGCCAGATCATAGGACAGGTCGGGGTGCTGCAGAAAATCCAACACCAGGTCCGCTTCAATTTTTTCCGGCAGGAAATGCCTGGCGTCATCGATGACCGGCGGCAGAGCTTCATCCATAGAGATAACTTCTATCTTGAATCCATCGCCACCATATTTTCGGATACCGGCAATCTTGCTTTCACCTTTTTGGTTTTGTTGAAAAACGAGAATTTTCATGGGGTTACCTGTCTTGTATTTATTCGAATGCGCAATGTTGTCGTGTCGTACCAGGAAAGGAACACCTTGTCACCGGTATTACCGGCAAGTTCAGGGTGTTTGTTTCTGAGTTGTCTGAAATCAAGCGTTTCCAGTGCGTGCTTGAGCAGGGAAATCTTTTTTTCAATGCCGTCCCGGTCTTCTGGTGATTTAAAATAGTGAGAAACCAACCGATTATACTGCTTCCTGATGTCGGTCTCGATACAGTGCCTGTTCACGTCGAGCTGGATTTCTAAAGGTAGTCTATCCATTTCCACCGGCAATCTCCACTCTTTCGGTCCTTGGTCAAATATCCTCTTGCAGTGGCGAATTGAAGCGTTTTCCGGATCTGTTCCGGTGTGTGCGGGATGGTTCCGTTCATGTGATCCGCTAACTGTGCCAGTTTGTTTTTGCTTGAAGTGCCCGGCTTTTTACAAGGAATCCATCCGATATTTTCAAGCACCTGCTTCATCATCAGGTCGTAAATCAGGACAATATGCTCCAGGTTGGTAAGGGGCCAGGCTTCTTCTTCGGTGGCCTCGCCGCTGTCACGGCGCTGTTTAATATCATCGAGCCATGTGTCGAAGTTTTTCTGCCAGTCCTTGACGATGTCGTCCAGGGTTTGCTGATCAACAGCCGATGTTCTGACAATGGCTTTATTGGCATGGTAATCATTCCAGTCATTACTCATGATCTGGATATCGTACGCCTGACTATTTTCCCTGACATCAGTTCCCGGGAAGGGTGCCAGAAGGTGATAGCCATGCAGGACGCCCATGCCTTTTAGTTGTTCGGCAAATGCTACGGTCTGCTGCAGTGTTTGCAATGTTTCGCCGGGAAGACCAAGAATAAATGATGCCTGCGGGGTGACACCCACGTCATTACACATGGTTACGGCATCGACAACCTGATTCAGTGTGATGCCTTTTTTGATGGTCGTGAGGATTTCGGGGCTTCCTGACTCGACACCGAAACTTACGGCGGTGCACCCGGCCTGCTTCATCCGCTCCAATACCGGACGTGAAACCGTATCGACCCTGGCAAAAGACGTCCATTGAATCTTGAGTTTTCGCTGAATAATTTCATTGCAGACGGCCATACAGTGCTTTTTGGATGCCGTAAATAGATCGTCAGCAATATTGATCTGGTGAAAATCAAGGGTGCTCAGATAAACCAGTTCATCCACGACCTTCTTGGGATTTCTGTACCTGACCCTGGCGCCGACCATTTTTCTGCCCACGCAGAAAATACATTGAAAGGGACACCCTCTGCTGGTTGTCATGCTG
>JAOZSO010000299.1:0-1745 GCA_029939655.1 Desulfobacterales bacterium | reverse complement strand
TTGGCCGGTTCAGGGAGGGTGTCGATATCCTGGATGGGATCCTTTGGCGCAGTCAAGACCGGCTGGCCCTGGTCTTGATAAGCTATTCCTTTGATGTTTTCCCAGCTGCTGCCATTCTGGTAAGCCCTAACCAGTTCCACGAGGGTTTCTTCCCCTTCTCCGAGAACGATGAAATCGATTTCCGGGCAGACTTCCATGGTTTCACGGGCACAAAAGGTGACGTGAGGTCCCCCCATCACCGTGAGAATATCGGGAGCGATAGCCTTGACATCCCTGATAACACCGGCGGCATGTTCAAAATTCATGGTTACGGCCGTTGCCCCCACAAACTGAGGGTCGAATGCTTTCAGGGTTCTGGCCAGGCGTTCCTTGGTGTAGGGATAGACCACAAGATCGAGAATCTGGACTTCAATCTCGGCGGCTTCCAAGGCAGCCGCGAGAAATGCAAGACCCAGTGGCGGCGAAGGTGTTTCCGATATGGGATAGCAGGGGTTGATGAGCAGTACGCGCATAATGTCGGCCATACCTCTACCTAAATAAGCGATCAGGCTATCGTTAAATTTGAATGCCCTGCGGCTATTCAGAGCGAAGTGGAGGTTCTGTAAAACCCAAGTTGGGTCGTTTTGCCGGCCTGTGAATATTCGGTTTGAATCCGGCCAAAACTCGTGCTTAAGGCTCCGTAGGGTCCGCCTTTGCGGATCACATTTAATTAAGTTCAATGACAGAAAGTGGTTACGTATCTATTGGCACTTCATAGAAACGGCGGATTCAACGGTGCCTAAAGCTCTCAGACAGTTGCCCGGCTTCAAACCGAACATTCGCAGGCCTCTATACACAATAGTATTTGAGCTTTATAGATAAGCGCTTTCCGTAATAGCGACAACGTCGCGTTTCATAAAATCGTTTCAACGATTTTATTTTGAAAGAAAAAATAGGGTCCGGAAAATGTTCCCGGACCCTATGGGTGATCACAATATGGTTAGGGGGTTAAAACAGTCCGCTAACCTTTCCGTTGTTAACATCCACATCCACACGCCTGTAGGCGGGGTTCGAACCGGTTCCCGGCATCAGGCTGATGGTACCGGCGCAGGGGCAGAGGAACTTGGCGCCTGAGTAGATCAGAACGTCACGAACGGGCAGCGTCCAGCCTTTGGGCGCACCCTTGAGTGTCGGGTCGGCGGTCAGGCTGAGATGGGTTTTGACCATCATGGTTGCAAAGTCGGCGTACTTGGGATCGTTCTCCAGCATTTTGGCCTTGGCTTCGGCTTCCGGAGTCCAGGTCACACCATCGGCACCGTAGACTTCCTTGGCGATGATGTCGACACGGTCGCGCAGCTTCATCTCCAGCGGATAGAGGAATTTGAATTCGTTTTCCTCTTCACAGGCCTCGACGACGGCATCGGCAAATTCCAGGGCGCCTTCGCCTCCCTTTTCCCAGTGTTTGGATTCAGCACAACGGGCACCGGCCGCTTCGGCTGCCTTGCGGACAATATTACATTCCTCATCCGTATCCGTGTAGAACCGGTTTATGCAGACCACCGGGTTGATGCCGGCCTTACGAATGGTGTTGATGTGATGCACCATGTTTACACAGCCTTTTTCAACCATTCCTACATTTTCCTGGATGTACTCATCCGGCATGGCGATGCCCGGAGTCACTTTGGGTCCGCCGCCGTGGCTTTTCAGCGCTCGGATGGTGGTGGTCAGAACCGATACGTGGGGTTTCAATCCGCTGAAGCGGGATT
>JAOZSO010000298.1:0-4883 GCA_029939655.1 Desulfobacterales bacterium | reverse complement strand
AGGCCCAGTACGGTGTCCATTTCAAGCCGGCGGCCTTGATCGAGGAGATGGTGGAAGCTGGAAAGAAATTTTACAATAATTAAGCGCAATATCCAGTGTATTGCAGTGAAGTCGTATTATTGAAAAAGTGTTTTGTGTTTGGTTTTTCGTGTTTTGTCGCTTAACGCCGATCAGTTTACAATACGAACCAAACACTGAACACCAAATACCAAATACAAAACACCAAATACAAAATCAGGAGGTAAAATCATGAAAGAAGTTGTAATCGCCGGATATTTGAGAACCGCACAGACCCGGTCCCGCCCGAACGATCCTGCGCGGGATTGGTTCTGCAAAATGCGCTCGGATGAGTTGTTGGCAAAGATCCTGCCGGAAGTTATTAAAAAAACCGGGATTGACGCCAAAGAGATCGATGATTTTATTGTGGGGTGTGCCACGGGTGTTTCGGAACAGTTTTCGTTCGGTGGCCGTTTTCCCCTTTTTTTGGCCAACCTGCCGGAAACCATACCTGCAAAATTTGTGGACCAGCAGTGCGGTTCTGCCATGGCTGGTATTCATATCGGTTTCATGGAGATTGCCATGGAATTTGCGGATATCGTCATGGTGGGCGGCATGGAGCACATGACACGCGTACCCATGGGCGGCGCTCTTATCGATCGAGGCGCCATCGTTCCCAACATGAGTTTATTTATGGATCCATCCTATCAGCACTGGGACATGATGACCAGCATGAACATGGGATTGACGGCGGAGAAACTTTTTTCACAGTGTGACTTTACCAAGGAAGATATGGATAAATGGGGGGTTCGGTCTCATCGGTTGGCTGCAAAAGCGCAGGCAGAAGGGTTTTTCACGGATGAAATTCTGCCCATCGAGGCAGAACAGGCAGACGGTTCCGTCATGACCGTCGACAGGGACCAGGCTGTCCGGGCGGAGACGACCCTGGAAGGCCTTTCCCAATTGAGACCGGCATTCAAAAAAGGGGGTGTGATAACGGCCGGTATTTCTTCGCCCCTGAATGCTGCGGCAACGTCCATGATTCTCATGTCAAAAGAGACAGCAAAAAAGAAGGGCATCAAGCCACTGGCAACTATCCGTTCCATCGGCTTTGCCGGTGTGGACCCAACCATTATGGGGGAGGGTCCGGTTCCCGCTTCCAAAAAGGCGCTGGAAAAGGCAGGCTTGAAAGCTTCAGACATCGATTTCTGGGAGATCAACGAGGCCTTCTGCATTGTGGCCTTGAACTGCATCAAGGAACTGGGTCTCGACCCCGACAAAGTCAATATCATGGGCGGTGGTACCGCCATCGGTCATCCATTGGGAGCAACCGGTGTACGTCTGACGGGCACGCTGGCGCGTATCCTCGAGACAAAAGGCGGCCGCTACGGCTGTGCCAATGCGTGTGTGGGTGGTGGCCAGGGGGTGGCGACTATTATTGAACGAGAAAACTACTAGAAGCCATCTTAAAAATGTCTTTTGGCCCAATATCGGTGTTGGGATCGTGTTTCAATTCCTCAAAATACGACAGTATTCCTGCGGATTGAAACACGAACCCGCCTTGATCTTGAACCAAAATCCTATTTTTTAGATAGCTTCTAATATTGGCAATAATTTTAGGCTGAAGGCTGTTAGGCATTTAGTGGCCTACAGTATATAGTCTACAGCCTAACTTCCAAGGGAAGCAAGAAGCTTGTAAGCAGTAAGCCATTAGCAGCTTACAGCCTACAGCCTACAGTCTATAGCCTACAGCCTGCATTTTATAACTAAAATGAAACTACTTGTCTGTGTCAAACAGGTTTCGGAATCCGAAGCCGCCATTACAATCGACCCCGCTTCGCAATGGGTTACCATCGGCGGCACATCGGCATTCAGGATGAACCGCTTCGATGAATGTGCGGTGGAAACGGCCGTCCGGATCAAGGAACAATTCCCCGGGACGTGCATTCATATTCTGTCCGTTGGTCCGGAGCGATCAGAGACGGTCATTCGACGGGCCATTGGAATGGGGGCAGACCATGGGACGCACATTGTCACCCCATCGGGCGGATTTGTGGACCCATCTATCCTGGCCGGCTGGATGGCGACTTTACGCGAGGCCTCCGGCGCCGACCTGATTTTATGCGGCGCCATGTCGGAAGACCTGATGCAGGGGCAGGTGGGCCCGCTTCTGGCCGAGTGTTTGTCCCTGCCGTGTGCAACAGCCGTAATGCATGTGAAGATCATGCCGACCGGCGAGGACGTGCAGGTCGAACGGGAAATAGAAGGAGGTTACAGGGAGGTGGTTGTATTACAGCTTCCGGCCCTCTTGACGATTCAGACCGGTATCAACCAGCCGCGCTATCCAACGCTGTCAAACCTGCTGCGGGCAAACAAACTGGTGTTGAAAACCCTGCATGCGGATGGGATGGATGCTCCCCCCCCGCTGCAGGGGGTAAAGCAGGTGACCCTGCCCAGAAAATTGCGGGAGGGTGTTTTCCTGGAAGGGTCGACAGCGCAGAAAGCGGAACAGTTGATAACTATTTTGTCCGACAGGTCCTTTTTAGCATGAGAAACATGATACAATCCGGATCTATCGTGGTCATAGCCGAGCACTTCCAGGGAGAGATCCGACCGGTCACCCATGAGTTGGTGCGTTTTGCCGAAGCCCTCCAGGAAGTCAGACCGACCGGAATCCAGATACTGGTTCTCGGGGAAAAGGTGGAAGGCCTTGCAAAAAGCCTGGCCAAAACAACGGGAAAAGATGTCCTGGGGATATTGGCGCCCCAGCTGACACGGTACAATGGTCAAGCCTACAAAACGGTTTTGCATGAGGTCCTGAGGGAGCACCCCCCTGCCTATGTCTGCGTTGCTCATTCCTCCCGTGGATCGGATTTCGCTCCAGGGCTCGCAATGCGCATGGGCGCCGCCTGCATTACCGGTGTGAGCTCGATTTCAGTCCAGGAGGGTGTGATCTGTTTTTCCAGGGATATCTATGGGGGTAAAATCAATGCAGACATGGTATCTTCTTCGAAAACAACCGTTCTCACTGTTCAACCGGGATCGTATGGGCCGACACCGAAAAATGATCAGGCAGGGGGAAAGGTTTATCTGAAATCAGTGGTGGTTGTCCCCCAGGCATCTACTACACTTTCCACCACGGCATTCCAGACAAGTGACCTGGACCTGTCAATAGCCAGGATTATCGTATCTGCCGGCAGGGGTATCGGTGAGGCAGAGAATCTTCAGCTTATCCGGAATCTGGCATCCGTACTTCCACGATCGGTGGTGTGCGGATCCCGACCGGTCATCGACCTGGGATGGATGACCTATGATCGGCAGGTAGGGGTCACGGGTGCCATTGTAACGCCCGATCTCTATATCGCCTGCGGTATATCCGGTGCAGCCCAGCACGCCGGCGGCATGAAAGGATCCGGATTTATCGTATCCATCAACACCGACCCCATGGCAGCCATATTCAATTTGTCCGATATCTGTATTGTCGAAGACTTGAAAACCTTTATTCCATTACTGCTTGAAAAGATGGCAGAGCAAAGAAATTGACGACACAGATGACGGAAAAGACCATCCAACGATGAGGCCGCGATCTTCGGAATTGATCCAGTTTTTATAGCTGTTGTCGATTTTCGGATGATCATTCTCATTTCAAATTGCATGTAAATGACTGACCAGTTTAGTTCCTTCAGATACAGCCTTTACGGCGGAATCGGCATATCCGTCTGCTCCAAAAAGTTTGGCCACATCTTTGGTAATTGGAGCACCGCCCAACATTATGGCGGCATTGAGTTTTTTTTCTTTGATCATTTTTACGGCCTTTTTCATTCCCATCATGGTGCTGGTCATCATGGCTGAGATGGCGATTATATCAGAATCGGTCCGCTGCTGTTCTTCGATGAATTTGTTTACAGGCACGTCTACCCCCAAATCGTTGACTTTCCACCCAGCTACATCAAACATCATTTTCACCAGATTTTTTCCAATATCGTGCACATCCCCCTGAATGCTTCCGATAACAATCTGGTATTTGGTCCCTTTCTCCAATTTAGAAACATGGGGTCTTAAGATATCCAATCCAGCATACAAAGCGTCTGCGCATATCAACAATTCTGGAACAAAATATTCTTGACGATCATATAAGTCTCCAACCACTTCCATGCCTGCTTCCAAGCCATCTACTATCCCATCCAGGGCATCATAGCCTTCTTCTATAAAGTGCCGGGCAAAACCTTTTATTTCGTCTTCCTGAGCCTTGATAACCGCTGTTTTCAATTTTTCGAGCAATACTTCTTTTTAAGATACGGACCGCTTTGAGTAGTTCAGGAATATACCCCCGGGAAAGGAAATCATCCGGGAAGACGGGGGTGTCGTCAATCTTGAACGCAGGCGGGTGATCGATCCCCGGAATGCCTTCCATGTCATCCGGCAGCTTTCCGGGTTTTATTCTGGCGCCTAAAGCACGGGCTTCAAAGGTTTGGCAGAACGGAACCCTGACCGCATCAAAACCCAGGATTGTATTGGAAGCAAGCGCCAACCTGGCCATAGTTTCACCAACTTCATGCGCTTGGGGCCAGAAGGCTTGAGTTTTCTCCATCTGCTCGTATGTAGCCATACAATTGGCGCCAAAGCAAGGCAACCGATCCGGCTTTTGATGATTGATAACAGCCATCACTCTTTCTTTAGAATTCATAACCTTATTCCCTTAATCTAATTTACTAAAAATATTGACAAAATGTATACCACTCGTGCTTAAAGCTGTCAAAAGATTTATGGTTGGAAAAGGGCAACTTCAATTCTGTGGGATTTGCCTTATTTTGTATTTTTGTAAGAAATAGGATATCTGTACCGATGGGTGTGGCAATTATTTTAATGGGAACCTCAGGTATCAC
>JAOZSO010000297.1:0-4895 GCA_029939655.1 Desulfobacterales bacterium | reverse complement strand
GTGCCTGCGGCATCTGGAGCATTTGGGGATTGCAAGAGAATTGACCTCCCGCAAGCGCAAACGGGTTTTCAGCTACGCCGGATATCTGGAAATCATGAACCAGGGGACGGAGTTGCCAGCTGCCTGAATCACTGCGGACACGCCTCCGGTGTTCATGCGCTCGTGGGCAGCCATCAGGCCGTCCATAAGGTCAGCCAGGTCCCCTGGCTTCGGACATGCGAAATGGATGCGCTCCTTCTGCCAGGCTACCGTTTCGCTCACATAATTCTGGCTCGGCCGGTAATCAGAATCACGGAATCGTGCATCGACAATCCGAATATTATAATATAAGTCAAGAAATATAATTATAAAATCACGGCCGAGCGCTCTCATCTCAACAAGAAAAACAGTTATATGCCTGGAAATACGATTACAAATAGGGGTTAGAAGAGAATTTTCGTTACGCAATGCGCCTAAAAGTCATCTCTACCGCTCTCGGTCTTCAGCAACGTTGGGGTCTGTTTCACACCGCAACATTCAACCAGAAAGTATAGGTCAGTGCTGACAGCAGTGTACTGAAGGAGATTGCTATCACAGCGAGGTCCGGATCGCCTTTCATCTCTTTTGCCATGACATAGGATATGGTGGCCGAGGGGGATGCCAGCAGGATGAGTCCCGGGAGGTATTCCCCGGGAGGAAAGCCCAGAGCACGGAAGGTAATATAGCCCAAACCCGGCATGAGAAACAGCTTGGTGGTGCTTGACGAAAGAACCCATTTTACTCTGTGACGGGTCTCCTGAAAAGAGATGGAGGCCCCGATGATGAGCAGAGCCATGGGCAGTGCCAGCCCGCTCAGGATACCGAGGCTCCGCTGAATGATCAGCGGAATGGGGACCTTTAGAAATGAGCAGACAATACCGGCCATGGCCGATAAGATGACCGGATTTCCGACCAGGTTCCGGACGATGGTTCGACCGTGCCGGGCTGAATCCGGCTGGTGAGCGTTGAAAGTCAAGGAGAGAACCGACAAGAGATTTTGCACGATCATCAAAAAGCCGGTCAGAATACTGGCCTTAACAAACCCGTCTTCCCCCAGGTAGTAGAACGCCACCGCGAGGCCTATATAGCCAAGATTGCCATGAAACGAAATCTGGACATAGGATCCCAGTTGACCTTGTTTCAGCCGGCAGGCACGTCCAAAAACCCAGGCAAAAACACATGCGACCATTGCCGTTGATAGGGTTATGACCAGGATGCCGACATTGAAGTGAGCGGTCAGTGTAGCCCTGGATATAGCGCTGAAAATCATGGCTGGGATGGCAATATAGAAAACAAGTGAGTTGGCCGGCCCGATGAAGTCTGCGTGAATAAATCCCTTTTTCCGGGATATCCATCCCAGCAGGATAATGGTAAAGATAGGGATGATGGTTGTGAAGATATTCATGCTATATTGCGGCCGATCGATAATCCCTGCCCTACCTCAGACAGTTTCACGATCGCACAGGGATCACCCATCGGCCTTAGATCGTTGCCTTTTTTAGTTTATAGGTTCGTTCTTTAAAGGAGCGACAACGTCGCGTCTTATAAATTCGCGAAGCGAATTTATTTGATGATCGGTTTGACCTTCAGATAGAGTTCATCCAGTTGTTTTTTACTGGTTTCGGAAGGCGCACTTGTGAGGAGACATGCTGCGCGCTGGGTTTTGGGAAATGCGATAATGTCCCTGATGGAAGCCTGGCCGCACATGAGCATGACCAGCCGGTCGAACCCAAAGGCGATGCCGCCGTGAGGCGGGGCACCGGATTCCAGTGCTGAAATCAGGAATCCGAATTTTTCTTCATAGGTTTCAGGGGTTAACCCGAGGGCAGTAAAAACTCTTTCCTGCACTTCCTTCTGGTGGATACGAATACTGCCACCGCCAATTTCGAACCCATTCAGCACCAGGTCATATGCCCGGGAACGGACATCGAGAGGATTTGATTCCAGTTTGTCGTAATCCGCTTCAAAGGGCGCTGTGAAGGGGTGGTGCAATGCCTGATGTCGCTTTTCGGTCTCATCATATTCAAGCAGGGGAAACTGCGTCACCCAGACAAAATTATGCGTATCGTTATCGATAAGATTCAATCGTTTGCCCAGGTGGTTCCGAAGGTGCCCCAATGCTTCGTTGGTAATTTTCGGCTGGTCCGCTACAAAGAAAACAAGGTCGCCCGGTTCCATGCCGATGCGCTCTTTCATGGCGGATTTTTCATCTTCGCTGAAAAATTTGGTGATGGGTGATTGCCATTCGTTATCCCGAACCTTTATCCAGGCCAGGCCTTTGGCCTTGTAGATGGATACCAGGTCTGTCAGATCATCGATCTCTTTACGCGAAAAATCAAGGCACCCCTTGGCATTCAAGGCCTTGACCAGGCCGCCGTTTTTTACAACGGATGAAAAAACCTTGAAACCGGAATTTTCTACAATATCTGATATATCGACCAATTCAAGATCGAAGCGGGTATCTGGTTTGTCAAGACCATAGCGTCCGACTGCCTCGTCATAGGTCAGCCTGTTGAAGGGTGTATCCAGGGTGATGTCCAGAACATCTTTGAACAGTGCCTGGATCATACCTTCGCTCAGGGCCATGATATCTTCTTCCCCGATGAAGGACATTTCGATATCGATCTGGGTAAACTCAGGCTGCCGGTCGGCCCTTAAGTCTTCATCCCGAAAACAACGGACGATCTGATAATATCGATCAAACCCGGAGATCATGAGCAGTTGCTTGAATATCTGCGGCGACTGCGGTAATGCATAGAACCGGCCCGGGTTTACCCGGCTGGGTACCAGGTAGTCTCGTGCACCCTCGGGCGTGCTGCGGGTCAGGCATGGTGTCTCAATGTCGATAAAGCCATGGGTGTTCAAAAAAGTTCTGACAGACGATGCGGCCCGGTGCCTCAGGATGATATTCTGCTGCAGTTGTGGCCGCCTCAAGTCGAGATGGCGGTAGGTGAGGCGGAGGCTTTCCGAGACATCCACTGTATCTTCGATCAGAAATGGCGGCGTTACAGCCGTATTTAAAATTCTAAGTTCGGTTACCAGCACTTCGATGGTGCCGGTCGTAAGATTCGGATTGATCATCCCCTCCGGGCGGCTATCGACGGTTCCCCTTACCGCGATTACGAATTCACTTCTGATGGCATGCGCCTTTGTATGAACCGCATTGTCGACTTCGGGATTGAACACGACCTGCGTAAGACCTTCCCTGTCCCGCAGATCTATAAAAATAACGCCACCATGATCCCTGCGGCGCTGTACCCAGCCCATCAGGATGACTTCGGATCCAATATCGGTTTTTCCCAACGCACAACAGGAGTGGGTTCGTCTCATCGATTCAAGATTGTCAGGCAATTCTCAAACTCCTTTTTTTTAGAATCGTTACTTGGTTTTATTCGTTTTGAAATGTTTTCCACCAGCCGATTCAGGGGAACATCCTCTTGGTCTTTAGTGGACATATTTCGAAGAAGGGCGAAACCTTTTTCAAGTTCATTCTCTCCAACCATCAAGACATAAGGGGTATCGAGTCTGCCTGCGCGCTTCATCTGACTCTTGAGACTCCTGCCATGAAAGTCCATTTCAGCATAGAGGCCCTTTGCACCCAGTTCACAGATCCAGTCAAATGCCAGGGTCTGACTCTTTTCTCCCATGGCGGCAATAAAAAGATCCGGTTTTCGCAAAAGATCTGATTTGTTGAGCTGTACGATCTCGGCCAGCCGGTCGAATCCGATGGCGAATCCTGTGGCTGGGGTGTCTGGGCCGCCCAGTAATTGAACCAGTGCATCGTATCTGCCTCCGCCGGCGACTGCACTCTGGGCACCCAGGGAGCGTGTCTGGATTTCAAAGGTCGCGCGGGTGTAATAGTCGAGTCCCCGGACCAGCTGCTTGTCCAGCACAAATGGTACGTTCAATCGATCCAGTGCCGATTGCAGCAGCTTGAATTCATGATCGCAGATATCGCAGAGACAGGCTAATATGGAAGGGGCGTTTGTCATGGCTTCCCGGCAGGTGGGGACCTTGCAGTCAAGAACTCGCAAGGGATTGCGGTCTTTCCTGCGGTTGCAGTCCGGGCAAAGTCGGTCGGACACAGACGCAATATATTCCTGAAGTCGGACCTTGAAGCCGGGACGGCATTGCGGACAACCCAGCGAGTTGATGCGTGCCTCCACGTCTGTTACTGCCAGCCTTTCACATAAGGTTTTAAGAAGGAAAATAAGCTCTGCATCCGCCAGAGCCGATGAAACGCCGAAAATTTCCACATTGATCTGATAAAACTGCCGGTAGCGCCCTTTTTGGGGCCGTTCCCGCCGAAACATGGGGCCGATGGTGTAGAATTTTTTAACAGGATCATCGGCATACATCTTGTGTTGTATATATGACCGGCAGATAGAGGCGGTGGCTTCGGGACGCAGGGTGATGAGATCCCCTTTTCGATCGGCAAAGGTATACATCTCTTTTTCCACGATGTCCGTGTCTTCACCGATACTGCGTGCAAAGAGTTCCGTCCGTTCCATAATGGGTATGCGGATTTCTCTGAATCCGAAATCCTCGAACAGCGATCTGGCAACCTTCTCAATATACTGCCAGGTTTCAACCTCGCCGGGAAGGATGTCCTTGAAACCTCTGATCAGTTGAATCATTCTGTTCACTCACAAGCCTTATAAATGGCACAATTTGATGTTTTTGGTGTTAATAAGGTCCAACATACCGTTACAATTCGCATAAACCCCAAGGTTGCATAAACAACGTGGCAAAGGATAGCTAATATACCGTTATTATAGTCGTTATCATAATAAAAGCACTATTTTCCGGATACTTCCCTTGGTGTATTCATCCGACTTCGCTCTTCGAGCTACGACGGGACAAGTCCGACTTCGCTC
>JAOZSO010000296.1:0-4928 GCA_029939655.1 Desulfobacterales bacterium | reverse complement strand
AACGCTTTTTGCTCTGGAACCAGGTTCTCCAATCATCAGCCGTTTCCCATGAGCTGATGACCATGTACTCCTGTGGTTTGTCAATATTTTTCAAAGTTACGCGACCGATATAACCCGGCTGTTGTATCGCTTGTGAATGTAATTCGGAGAAAAGTGGAAAAATCTTTTCCGGTTTTTCAATAATTAATTTTCGCTTGATGATCACTTGAACAGGCATGTTCTCCTCCTTTTTTATAGGTTGAGAAGATTGCAGACCAACCAATCATAATACCCGTCATCGGTTACCCAGGCAGCTCTACTTGTGTCAACAGATTATCTTCCATCAATCTAATTTCGTCGATACCAGAAATAAGTATATTTGGATCGGTCTGGAGTTCTTTAACTGGAATTTTATCTTTATAATCGATTTCGGACAATAAATGTTTGATACAGTTCAGGCGTGCTAATTTCTTATTGTCGGATCGAATGATGGTCCAGGGAGCAAGCGTTCTGTTGGTTTCATTCAGCATCTGGAACTTTCTGACGGTATAATCGTCCCACATTTCCTGGGCCATTTTATCAACGGGTGAAATCTTATACTGCTTTAGGAGGTCTGTCTCTCTGGAGTCAAATCTGCGAAGTTGCTCATCCTTTGAAACGGAAAAAAAGAACTTGAACATTTTGATGCCATCCTTCACCAACATTTCTTCCAACATGGGAACATCTTTTAAAAAGCGCTTGTTTTGTTCATCGGTACAGAAATCCATAACCGGCTCAACCATGGCACGGTTATACCAGCTGCGATCAAACAGTACAATCTCACCGGCCGAAGGAAGATGTTGCATGTATCTCTGAAAATACCATTGCGTCTTCTCAGTGTCACTTGGGGTCAGCAGTGCCACGACGCGTGTGCCGCGAGGATTCAGATGTTCCGTAATTCTTTTGATCGTGCCGCCTTTGCCGGCGGCATCACGCCCTTCAAATAGCATTAAAAACCGCAACCCTTCACTCCTTACCTGCTTCTGCAGTTTTAATAGTTCTATCTGGAGTTTGTGGAGTTCCTGCTCGTAATATAATGTAAATTCTTTTACCCAAACGGGTTTTCGTTTCTTAGTAGGCTTTTTATCAATATTTTTTAACGCCGTATGCTCAGACAGTTTTCTTTTCAACTTTTTATCTGTTTTCTTGTCCTTTTTTTTGGATGCCTTTTCCAGCTTTATGACATTATCCTGGCTTGCCATCTTTTTATTAGCTTTGTGTACCTTCTTTTTCTCCATACCGCCTCCTCCTTTTCTTTGAGCGATGGTAACCACTCGAAATTTTAAATTAATTTGACAGGATACGGAATATACTCGTGTCTTCAGTTTCCTCCCGGGATGAATCAGTGAATTGAGAGTAGTAGCCCCGGATACATGAAAAATGCTACGCCGTAATGGACGATATTTAAAAATGGTGCAGCAGCAACTGGGAATGTAGAATACGAAGGCTAATTGAGTTTTTTGCCGGATAGAAACATCTTACAATAAATATCAGGGAGTTTATTTTTTTTCAACCCCTTTATCACATTTCCCACCGGGTAAGGTATTCGAAAATGTTCCACAGCAAACTCACCCGATATCACCTTAAGAATCGCGAAGGATGCCCGTGGATCTCCATCGAACATCCGTCCCACACTGCCTGGATTAATGAAATGCACACCAGCGATCACTTTGTGAAAAGGAACGTGTGAATGTCCCATGATCTGTACATGATAAGGGGAGTTTTTTGCTAATTTTCTGAATCGACTATCCGGGGTGGAGGGAAACAGCTGAGCGTTTGGATCATCTAAGCTTCCGTGGAACACACCGATGCGCGATCCATCGATGGCAAATTCATTCTTTTTGTGTAGCGATTTTAGGTAGGCAATATTTTCAGTGAACAAATTTTCACATGTCCAGAAATACATCACCTGTTTCTCTTTTTTTTTGGGTTTTTTTAACTTTTTGCCTTTCAAGATTTTCAAAACTCGTTTATCGGTATTGCCCAATATGCAAATCGCTCTGTCTTCAAGATTCCTAAACCAGTGGATGGTTTCGTTGGGAAAAGTGCTGTAAACGGTGAGGTCGCCGGTGTTGATTATCCGTTCGAATCGGTCCAACTGAAGGTAGTCGCCTATCGCTTTCAAGGCGGGATAATTTGCGTGAACATCTCCAAGTAATAGTATTTCTTTCATTAGCTGAGAAAGTATTATAAAATTTTCCGGGTGTCAAACAGTCATGTTCACGAGCATGCTTGGTATTCTATCCTTGTTCTTTGCTGGAAAAAAAGGCAGCATTGGAGTGCGTGTGCGAAAAGGAAACCATGAATAAGATTATAAGAAGCCTTTGCTGGTTTGCTGAGAATCCATCAATCACGGGAATACCGGACCAGCTCAATAATATCGAAGGCAAACTAAGCAAACACGGTTATCTGGTTCAGACAAAACGCGTTTGTTTCAATAAAACACGCATCAATGCACTGCACCAGTGGGAAAATAAAGATTCACTGTATCTAAGCATCGGAACATTGGATTTTGAGTCTTTGACGGAACAGATAGCAGACTTTCTTCACGCAGGGAACGTGTCACTCAATCTTGATCTAACGGATAGCGTTACCCCTAATCATGTTGACGTGCTGCTGCGGATTATTAAGGAGGCGCCGGCAAAAACATTTAATTTCACTTACACATTCCATAATCGGCCATCCAGCCCGTTTTTTCCCTCGGCGACTTTCGAACACACAGGTTTTGCAATAGGTCTTCAGCCCACCGATCTGTCTGAAGGATGTGCAGATTTGGCAGCATGGTTATCGGCCATGGAAGCTGTCTGGCTTGAGATCTGTGAGATTCTGGATGGTAACGAACACTTCCTGGGCATCGACGCCTCCATCGCACCGCTGTTCAGGGGAGATAGCAGTCTGGTCCATTTCGTAAAAACGATCTATGGCGACTTTTCAAAGGCGGTAACAACAGATTTTTTCCTCAGAATCACGGCATTTCTATCCTCACACAATCCAAAACCAGTGGGCCTCTGTGGGTTGATGTTGCCGTGCCTGGAGGATTTCGAACTGGCAGAAGAATACGAAGCCGGTCGATTTTCAATCGAAAGAAATGCCTTCCTTGCCCTGCATTCCGGGCTCGGGATAGACACCTATCCGATTGGAATCAATGAGAATCCCGAGAGAATCCTCCAGGTATTGTGTCTTCTCCAAAAACTCTCTGCAAAGTATGAAAAGCCGCTATCTGCCCGTTTTGTGTCCGATGGAAAGACAAAGATAGGGGCGATCTCCGATTTTCAGAACCCCTATCTGAAGGATGTCATGATTCGGCCTTTGTAAATTATATCCAACCGTCTGTTCTCGGCGGGCTTGGTTGAAACGCAACGAATAAAAAGAATGGGTTCAATCCTCCTTTTAGCTCAACACTTTTGGAGATGACCCTTAAAAAGCGAGATACAAAAAGATGTACTCCCCATCGTTGATATTAATGGCGATATCGGCACCTCTTGATTCTGCAAAGACAAGCCAGGGAGGCTTATTTGAACTTCCGCAATCTGCGGTTGGGTAATATTCCCCTGTTTTTCCGTTCGACCATGCTAGCAGCATGGGGTCGTCACTCAGTTCTTCGGCCTTTTCTTTAGCCATATTGGTTGCCAATTCTAGATCAAGATCCGGATTGTCGATTGTCAGTCGTACGTGGTTTCCTGTAAAGCCGAGCAACTCATTTGAAGCCATAACCATTCTCCCATCGTTAGCCCATGAATTTGAACTTGATACAATCGAACATGCCAAAGAGGAACGATCTTGTCAAATGGATAGAAACTTATAATTTAATGGGCGTCCCCTACTTTTACACATGTTGTTTATACAACTATAGGGTAAAGATGGAACCAGGCACTATTCGTCTCTCAAAGCCAATGGCGGTGCCAGTATTTCCGACCAGATAACAGCCTTTCTAAGATCCTGTATCCCATACACCTTATCTTTAGACAGGATCTCTTTCCCTGAATCGGCCGGTACCGGCCTTTCGGTGTCCATTTTCACATGCAGTGGTTTTATTTCCGGCAATGGCGGTTCTTCTATAGTCAACTCAATCGTGTCGGCATAATTCTCTTCCAGACCGGGGTCGGGATCCTCAAACACCTCTCCTTGCCTATCCCTTTCCTGAATCTGGGACACAAATTTGTTAAGCTTCTCTACCCATGCGGGAGGCTTTTTGGCACCCTCTTTCTCGCCGGTATTTGAAGCGGCACGTGCTCTTTTAACCAAAACCGACACAACATAAATAAGACAAATGGCGATCCATAAAATATATTCGCTTTTCATTTCTTAACCCTTTTTGTCGTCAGGCGAACCAATGGTGTCACGCATCTGGGTGTCTGCGGCAATATTTTTCATCTTGTAGTAATCCATCACACCCATGTTCCCTTTTTTAAAGGCTTCGGCCATTGCCAGGGGAACCATCGCTTCCGCTTCAACAACCTTGGCCTGCATTTCCTGTACCTTGGCTTTCATTTCCTGTTCCACGGCAATGGCCATGGCTCTTCTTTCTTCGGCCTTGGCCTGGGCGATTTTTTTGTCCGCCTCGGCACGATCCGTTTCAAGCTCTGCGCCGATGTTTTTTCCCACATCCACATCCGCAACATCAATGGAAAGAATTTCATATGCGGTCCCGGCATCCAGACCCTTTTCAAGCACCCGTTTTGAGATCATGTCCGGATTTTCAAGGACAAGCTTATGGGAATCAGCCGAACCGATGGTTGTCACGATCCCTTCACCCACCCGGGCCAAAATGGTCTCTTCTCCGGCGCCACCCACCAGTCGATCGATATTTGCCCTCACGGTTACCCGTGCGATGGCCTTGAGCTGGATGCCGTCCTTGGCCATGGCAGCCACCAGGGGTGTTTCGATCACCTTTGGATTCACGCTCATCT
>JAOZSO010000295.1:0-4932 GCA_029939655.1 Desulfobacterales bacterium | reverse complement strand
GGGTTCGAAGTAAAAAACTACGACTTGACTTCGGCTGAGCTCAGTCGATGCCCACACTCAGACGCCTTGACCCTGAAGCCCTCCGGCTTTTGCAACACTGGGGTTATAAGCGACGAAGTCGCGTCATATAAATTCGCAAGGCGAATTTATTTCCATACAATCTTAGGCGTCTTCCTTTCCGGCAAGCGATAATATCTGGTTTTGGGGTGCCCGATCATCATGGGGTAATAAAAGGGAACATTGTCTGCAAGGCCTAACCGTTCCCTGATGGGCAGATGGGATCGCATGGCGCCGTACAGCAAGCCTGCCCAGCAGGTGCCCAGACCGAAAGAAGGCGCCGCAAGCTCCAGGTAGGAAAGTGCCAGGGTCACATCCACCAGGCCATTGCTGGCTTCCTTGGGTGCGGAGGCGAGGATCAACCCGGGCGCATTTCGCAAAACCGCATCAAACCCCATGTCCCAGGCGCCGGCGATGATGGGCATATAGGGTGCGTATGCAGGTTGCGGATCTTTCTCTAATATTCCTTTTATCCAGTCGATGACCAGTCCGGCTATTTCATGGATTTTTTCCTTGTTCGTAAAAACAGTCCACTCCACCAGCTGGGAATTGCTGGCCGTGGGGGCATAGCGGCCGATTTCGATCAGTCCTTTCAGGGTATCCTTTTCAACGGGCTTATCCTTGAAAAATCGGATCGATCTGCGGGAACGGAGAAATTGAATCGTTTGATCCGCGTTAATAACATGCTCCTTTTTCAGCGGCACACAGTTTTCCAGTGGGACTTCCCGGTGACTCAAGGCACCATGGGGACATATCGCAACGCAGTGCCCGCATCGCAGGCAGAACGCATCACTGCCCGGAACAATTCCGGGGCCATTGTCTTTATCAATCTGGATGATTGCCATGGGACAGTCCGCAGCGCATATCCCGTCTTTTTTGCATTTTTCGTTATCTACAATTAAAAGTGTCACGTGGTTCCTTCTCTTTTATGTTTTTAAGCGACATCGTCGCGTCACATAAATTCGCTTTGCGAATTTATAGCATTATTTGATTTCTTGTTGATCGTGATTCACCGGCAGAAATGACCCGTATGGCCGGCTTTCCTCTGATCGGACACTTGTTTTCGCAGATTCCACACCCGGTGCACCGTGTCAAGTCCACCTGGGGCAGCTTGACTTTCAAGCGTTTTCCCCCGGGACCCTCGACCCAGTCTTCAAAAAAATAAATTGCCTTGGGCGAGGTGGGGCAGTGCTCTTCGCACACAATGCAGGGAGTGTTCCCGGACCAGGGGAGGCATCTTCCCCGATCAAAATGGGCTGACCCGATGCGAATGGGTGTTTCGATCTTTTGCGTGGTAGAGATCTCCTGGATTGCCTGGGTCGGGCAGACAGACCCGCACAGGGTGCAGGTGTGCTCGCAGTACCCATGAGTCATCAACAGTGTGGGGGTCCAGAAGCCGGCCATGCCGGCTTCAGTAAAAGTGGGGTTGATTGCGTTGGTGGGGCAGGCCTTCATGCAGAGGCCGCAACGCTGGCAACGTTTGAGAAATTCATTTTCTGTAACCGAACCGGGCGGTCGGATGAGATTGGCGTGGGATACCGCATGGATATTGCCGTCAAGGCTCCCGAAAAACGGTAGTGATACGCCTGCAGCCAATCCTCCCAGTAGCGCCCGTCTGCCCATGTCCGGCAGTTTTCGCTCCTTTCCGGGTCGATGGAAGGTGAATTTCAGGGCGTTTTCAGGGCATGTGTCAAAACAGTTAAAACAGGTCAGACACTCAGCGGGTTGCCAGTCAACCCCGGGAATGGGTTCTGCCGCTCCCTGGCAAGTCATGACACATTTCCGGCATTGTGTACACTTGGCAAGATCTTTGTCCAATCGAAGACGGCTGAATCCGGAAAATAATCCCAGTAATGCGCCCAGAGGGCAAAGTGTCCGGCACCAGAAGCGCGGTCTTACCCGGTTGAGGAAGAGGATGACGAGAAAAAGAATGCCGATGATCCATCCGGTTTGGAAAGATTTGAAATCAAATCCAAAGACCGGCCATACCAGCATCTCGCCGTAGCTCATGAGGTTTAGAATTTTGATGTCGCTGCCGGCCAGCAGTCCGAAAAACTCGGTCAGACCATTTCCAAGGCCCGGGATAACGGCCAGTGCCAGGGATCGGAAGAGAAATGAAATTGGGTCCATCCATCCGGCGATATTGAGACCGAATAGGGATGAAAAAAGCACGGTCACCAATATGGCATATTTGATTTTCTGGGATGCGGTCTTGCGGTTGGCATGAAAAAGCTGTTTTTCCTTAAGGGATGATTTGAAATAACTGATCATGTGGTGGATGGTTCCGAACGGACAGATGAATCCGCAAAAAACCCGGCCTAATAACAGGGTCATCGCCAGGACAGCCATGGCCCAAGCAAATCCTTTGATCCACAGGTGACCCGAAATGAGCGAGGTCAGCCATACGAGGGGGTCGATCTGAAAGAAAAAAGTGATCGGTTTTTCAATACGTATTTCCTGGGATTCTTCCATGGACTGGGTGTAATCGACAACGATGTTCAGGGGTAGGCGGCTCTCCACCAGCAGAAATAGAAAGAGGCATAAGAAAAACGCCTGGCTCGTTCGACGTATCCAGATCAGATGCTTGGACTTCAAACGGAGACCTCGTGCTGTAATGGAATGTCAACGTCATACGTGCCAAGCTGCCATTTCCTGCCCAGGCGGATGAATCCGATATCATCCGGTGCATAACCGAAAAGTCCGGCTGCCCGTGCGTCTGCCGCTACAGGATCGTTGCTCAGGATGAGCCGGTTCATGACAGTCACATCGGCCATGCTGCCACCTGAAGGACCATTTTGAGTCATTACACGCGTGGCGTCGATGAGGGTGATGGTTGGTTTGAAAAACTGGGCCAGATCGACAATGGTCTGGTGAATGTCCTGGTGAAGTGCGTACCGTCGACCGCCAACAGCGCCGATCCAGTTCTTCATCCCCAGGGTCAGGTCGCTCAGGCCGTGGACCTTTGCAACGGGCAGATTAATGAGTTTGTCTGCTTCTACAATGGGAGTGAATACCGGCCACACATCCAGGCGGTGCCCGTTCAGGTTCATGTCACGCATGAGGGAGGATCGCGGAAACACCAGGTCTGCACCGGTTTCCCTGGCAACCGATCCCGCACCGGTAACAGCGAAACATCGCCTGGCGCCATGAATGGTGTGATCGGCTATCCTGACCTTTTTGGCACCGGCCTCCTGACACAGTTCAATGACGGACTTTAATACCTCAGGGTGGGTGGTAGCGGCCAGTTGGGGGGCCCGTGCCCAGGAAATGTTGGGCTTGATGACAACGACATCCCCTTTGGCTATGAATTGTTGCATTCCGCCGGCAGCATCGAAGGTTTTGCGAACCAGGTCTTTGATGGCATAGCCGGGCGTCTGACCCTTGGCATCGACAATGAACGATTCCTGCCCGGTATCTGCCATGACTGACCGGGGCAGATTAAAGGGTAGGGCAGGGCTGCCCGCCAGTGCAATACCGCCGGAGAACTTCAGTATTTTCTTGATGGATTCTCTTCGGGTGATGGGATGGTTTGTCAATATCATGCTGCCCGCCTTTAATAGGAATTAAAAATAACGAAGCCTTAAACAAAAAGAAGGGGTCTGTTTCGGCCAATCGATAATCCCTGTGCGACCTCAGACAGTTTCACGGTCGCATAGGGATCACCCATCGGCCTAGAGCGGTACATCCTTTTGGTTTATAAGTCTAAAAAACAATACCATCGACCACCACGCGGTGGCAATAAAAAAAATGGATCATCTCTAAAGGAAATGATCCATTTTTTTAAAGTGACAACATCGCGATAAATAATATCGCGCAGCGAAATTATTATTTGTGTTCGTACATATGCACATCCCGCTGTGGAAAGGGGATGGAAACGCCGGCCTCGTCAAAGGCTTTCTTGATATTTTCTATGGCGTCGAAACGGACATTCCAAAAAGTTTCAATGTTTGCCCAAGGCCGAACGACAAAATTGACACTGCTGTCTGCCAGCTCGGATACGGCGATCTGCAGGGGTGGATCTTTCAGAATTCTGTCATCCTTGCCAAGGACATCTGCTATGATTTGTTTGGCCTTGTCTATATCATCCTTGTAACTGATTCCAAAGACCATGTCGACACGGCGCGTTCCTTTCACGGTATAGTTCACGATGTTGCCGCCGGTGACGCCTGCGTTTGGGATGATAATGGCTTTGTTGTCGGGTGTTATCAGGGTGGTGGTGAAAATCTGAATCATTTCGACGGTTCCGGCAACACCGGCCGCCTCTACATAGTCCCCCACTTTGAACGGTTTGAAGATGAGCATCAGGAACCCAGCGGCAAAGTTGGACAGGCTGCCCTGTAATGCCAGACCGATAGCAAGACCGGCAGCACCCAGGATGGCAATAAAGGATGTGGTCTGGATTCCCAGTTGGCTCAGAGCAGCGATGATAACGAATACGAGCAAGGCCATATAGGTCAGGTTCCCCACAAATCCGGTAATGGTGGGATCGATGTT
Source organism: Desulfobacterales bacterium (assembly GCA_029939655.1). Lineage (GTDB taxonomy): Bacteria > Desulfobacterota > Desulfobacteria > Desulfobacterales > B30-G6 > B30-G6. Next base: position 381 of record JAOZSO010000295.1, on the reverse strand, counting down.
CTTCTTATCCATCAACTTTTTAGTAACCGATTGAAACCCTTTTGCAACCCATCGACCGATAATAAGTATGGCGATGGCTGCAATGACTTTAACACCGTATAACATGACAAGATCATAAATTTTCTGAAGTGTCTCTTCCATTATTATTTTCCTTTCAATGTTTGACCTAATTTGACTTTTTACCACTCGTCAATGGATCGACAAGGTGGCATCACGATAAAATCGTTAGATAATTTTATTTCTTAACACGCCTTTAAATAGGAGCGCAAATAAATTATACCCAAGATGAGCGTTTCAACTTTTAAGAATAAGGGATTTAGAAATAATTTCAAAGGATTTGATTCATTTGAATTCTTAAAATTTGAAACCCGTTGGGATTGC
>JAOZSO010000294.1:0-4947 GCA_029939655.1 Desulfobacterales bacterium | reverse complement strand
TTGTATCATTTGCACTCATACTTTTTGGAGTATATCTTGCATTTATCGATAAAAGATAATGGTATCGGATTTGATCCTGCTTCAGACGAGGTAACGGCCGGCCTGGGAATTGCCAGTATGACGGAGCGAGCCCGTTTGCTCCGGGGCAATCTGTCCATAGAATCCCGGCCCGGTAATGGAACGGCTATTAAGCTGGAACTGTCTTTAGAATCACGGAAAGAGGCATAAAACTAGTGGGATTTGGGAATGCGGAATTCGGGAAAACAGATGACAAATGACAAGTGACTGTTTGGCGAAAGCAACCCAGAACCCTTGAACCCTGATCCCTTGAACCTTAACTCGGAGAAGCCATGCGCAAAACTCGTGTCCTGTTGGCGGATGATCACCGGATCTTCCTTGAGGGATTGAAGGGCCTTCTTGAGCCTGAGTTTGACCTTGTCGGAACCGTTGGAGACGGAAGGGCTTTGGTGAAAGAAGCTGAAAAACTGCGTCCCGATGTCATTGTTGCCGATATTTCCATGCCGTTGCTCAACGGGATTGACGCCGTTCGTCTGATTAAAAAATCAGACCATTCGATCAAAGTCATTTTTCTCACCATGCATCTGGATGTGAGTTTCGCCAACCTGGCGTTTGAAGTTGGCGCATCTGGTTATGTCATTAAGAGTTCCGCATCGCGTGAACTCATAACAGCCATCCATGAGGTGATGATGGGAAAAACCTATGTGACGCCGGAAATAGCCGGGGAGCTGATTCAAACCTATAAGAAAGTAGAACCCGGGTCGAAGGCATTCAATCAAAAGCTGACCGATCGGCAAAAGGAGATTCTACAGCTTATAACAGAGGGGCATTTAACCAAAGAAATCGCCGACATCCTGTGCATCTCCCCAAGAACAGTCGAGAGGCATAAATATAATATGATGCAGGAACTTAATCTTAAAACCACTGCTGCTCTGGTCAGATATGCCATTGAGCAGGGTATCGCTTTTATTTAAGGGCTGTGTTATTGGCTTAGCAGATAGGATTATCCAAGATCATTTCAATTTTCGAGGCCGGCAACCAAGCCGGCTGGAGTCCAGTGGAAACCCCGTTTTATCTATCCCCCTGTCCTGTTACGTATTTTCCGCCATCACATTTGCGTAATATTTTCTTAAAATTTGCGTAGGTTTACGAATTGACCGGATGCCGTAAAATTTTTATGGTCGATTCAAAGGACGTGGAATTTAATAAGTACCCCAGCCGATTTATATATCCAATACAGCGAGTGGATTAGACACCTTGTTTTGGGATGGTTTGTGGATAATCTCTAACTATAATCCGGACTATTCGGGATCAAAGAATTGAATCATTACAGGGAAACATGAAAAAGACCAGTGTACTCTTGGCAGACAGACATCTATCATCGATGGAAAGCATACGGGACCTGCTGGAAACAATATTCGACACCGTCATTATGGTATCCAGTGAGAAATCACTGATAGAAACGTTGGACCGATTCCGTCCGGGCCTTGTCGTTGTTGATCTGGAGTTTCTTGTTGCCAAGGCGCAGAATGTCGCAAACCTGCTGAACCAATATGATCCTGAGTTAAAGTTTATCGTCTTAAGCACCCATGAAGGGACGGAGGCGATGGAGAATTGTAAACTTTCTGGGGCATCAGGTTACATTCTAAAACACTCATCAGCCGAGAACTTAATAGAGGCAGTGGCGGCAGTTCAAAATGGCGGCATGTTTTTTTCTGCTTGAAACCATCAAACATATTAGGAGGACACCATGCGGAGTATTTTGGTGTGTTTCCGCGGTGTTCCGATCCGAAGTTGGCTTTAATGACAAAGCAGAAGGATCACCCCATGGTCAAGATGATCATATTCGGAGACGAGAATAAAACAATAATCAATAAAAGGAGTAAAAGGCTATGAGAAAAATTGTAATTATGTTTCTGTTGGTAACCGCACTGGCTGTATGGGGCATCAGTTCGGCAAGTGCTGTGGAGATTATTACCGAAGACATGATCCAAAAGGAAGTTTTGACCGAGATCGATTTTATTAAGAATGCCGACAATTTTATCATCTTGTTCGATTCTTCCAAAACCATGCAGGAAACGTTTCCGGGCACGAACAAATCAAAGTTGGAAGTGGCCAAAGAATTCCTGAAATTAAGAAACGAGCTGCTGCCGGACCTGGGATTTACTGCAGGTCTTTATCTGTATACGCGTCCCTTTAGAGCTATTTCCGAGATGCAGCGTTATGATCGGGCAGGCTTTCGCAATGCCATCGATCAACTGCCCGACGAAGCCAAAGGGGGGACCGACCTGAGAAAAGGGCTGAGCGAGTTGCGAACGATTATCGCAGGGCTATCCGGGAAAACAGTGGTGCTTCTTTTCAGTGACGGCAAGCTTGTAGTGAGCGATGTCGGCAAGAAACCCAAAGAGATTGCCAGACAGATTGCCGAAAAAAATGATGTCTCTTTTTATGTGATCAGCAGCGCCACCGGCGAAGCTGAAAAACAACTTCTCGAGGCCGTCTCTTCTATCAATGCCAGTTCACGGGTTATTCCCCTTGAAGCGTTTTTGCGCAACCCCGGATATGTATCGGGGGCATTGTTTGACATTCTGGAAACTTCGATCGTGAAGCTCAAGCTCGTTGAAAAAGTGGTGGGATTTGTCATGGATGACATCCTGTTTGATTTTAACAGTGCAGACATCAAACCTGAATATGTTGATCAACTCGACAAGCTGGGCCAATTCCTGAAGGCCAATCCGTCCGCTTTTGTCGCGATTGACGGCTATGCGGACAGCGTCGGGCCCGAGGAAGCCAACCTGTGGGTGTCACGGCGCAGGGTCATGAGCGTGGCAGTTTACCTGCTTGAACAATTCGACATCGATCCGCTAAGAATCGTACCCATGTGGTATGGAGAACTCAATCCAACCGCTGACAACAGCAGCGTAAATGGACGCGTGCTGAACCGACGTGTTGAAAGCGCTGTGGGTGGACTGTAAGAAGTCGCCCGGTAACGTAAGGCGGAATCAGGCACCCCCTTGCCTGGTTCTGCCGTCCAGATAATTTCCGGCCACCGGATCAGAAGGTTTGTGGATCATCCAGTAGTTTCCGGTCCACATCAAAGCCGGGGTCGAGTACTCGGTGGCCAGTCCAGACGCTTTTGGGCAGCGCGCCAGTTCCGGTTACAGATTACCCAGGTGGTTCCGGGTCTGGTTATGAATCCGACTTTTTGGCAAGTAAAGAAGGAGGTATTGATGAAAATTTTATCCGGAAGATCTTTTCAGACAGCGTGTCTTGCCGCACTTCTACTCCTCTTGACACCACAGGCTTATGGGGGTGGCTTGTATATCTATGAGATGGCCAACCCCGCTGATGTGGGTACGGCCGGGGCCGGTCTGGCGGCAAAAGCACAGGACGCCAGTACGGTTTATGCCAATCCCGCGGGTATGACACGTATCAAGACACCCGAGGTATTTGCCGGCGCAACTTTTATGTACCTGCACTCACCATTTGACTCCGATTCATCGACAACAGTTTCGGGCCCGGACGGGGATACAAGCGAGGTCTTTGGGGGAGGTAACTTCGCTTATGTTCATCCTCTTGGAGAGGACTGGGCTGTTGGAGTAAGCATGCAGAATTTTTTTGGCCTGTCTCTTAAATGGGGTGATAATTGGGTAGGGCGGTATCAGTCAACGGAAGAGTGGCTTATCGCTCCTCAGGTCCAGCCAACCGTTGCTTATAGGGTAAACGACTGGTTTTCAATCGGTGCGGGTGCGGCATTAACCGTTGGATATCTTAAGGCAGAAGGAGAAATATATGACCCTGGCACCGGAGATGACGGGAGTTTCAACTATAGTGATACGGATTTTGCTGTTCAGGGTAATTTCGGTCTTATGATAGAACCAAATGAAGACACACGAATAGGTATACGCTATCTTTCCCAGACAAAACTGGAATTTAACAATGACATCTCTCTGCATGGTGTTAATCCGGCACTGAAACAAGGCGTCAGGAACCTGGGTGATCTTGAAATCGACATATATATACCTCAGTCTTTAAACGTAAGCGGGTTTTATCAGATCAATAAGGATTGGGCGATACTCGGAAGCGTGGGCTGGGAGGACTGGTCACGTTTTGGCAGGCTTCAGATTGGCTTTTCATCCACCGGCGAGGACAATTTAGATATAAAAGCAAAAGATGCCTATCACTTTGGTATCGGCGGACAGTACCAATGGAATTCTGATTTATTGATTAGCTTCGGCTTTTCATTTGACAGTGAAATGTTTGAAGATAGCGATCGTCCCATCAATCTTCACATGGGTGATATGTACAGATATGGAACCGGGTTTACATATGATCTGCATGAAAACTTTACGATTGGCGCAGCCCTTGAAGTTATGTGGGAAGGAGATCTTCCTGTTAAACCGTCAAGTTCCGCGGGTGGTGATGTCAGTGGTGAATACTCAGATGTATGGTTCATCTTTCCATCGATTTATGGGATTTGGAGGTTTTAATCTTCCGACGTGCACTGATCATCCATGATTTCCAACGATCGTTTCAAATTCAAGATTGGATTTGCAGGTGCTTGGCAAACGAAAGGAGGAAATGATGTTTATGACAAGAACATTTAAGCAACAGATTATAAGATACCTTTGGCTAACCCTGTTTTCTTTTGTATTTATGACTTTTACCACCGGCGCCTGGGCTGCTGATGCCGCACCTTCTCATGACCTGACTGCCCTGGCCAAGGCTTCCCAGAACCCGGTCGCAAACCTTATCAGCGTGCCGTTCGAGAACAATGCCACTTTTAATAACGGAACCGAGGACGTGTATGTCAATATCCTCAACATAAAACCCGTTATCCCCATGGGCATTACCGAAAACTGGAACCTAATCAACCGGGCCATCATACCAGCCATTTACCAGGAGGATGACCCCAATGATATGCCGGGT
>JAOZSO010000293.1:4186-4951 GCA_029939655.1 Desulfobacterales bacterium | reverse complement strand
CTATCGGCTCAAGGGGTTTCCATATTTTTTTCAAAAGGACATATCACGATCAATCTGCATTACTATCGTAAAAAAGTTTATGCGTTTTCGAGCAGGTCCCCGACAAACTGGCTGATATTGTATATCTTGAATTTCTGTTTTCTCAGTTTGGCGTTCGACAGATTATGAACACAGGAATTGCATTCGGTCAGTACCACCTCAGCCCCGATTGCCTCTACCTCTTCAAGCCGCCGGCGTGCCATGGCTATGGAGTTTTTGGCATAAGCCCCCCGTACACCGCCACCGGCGCCACAACAGAGCGCATCGGCATGATGGTGCTCCATCTCCACGAAATTCGGGGCGATCTTTCGGATAATCTCACGCGGCTCTTCGTAAATCCCGCAGTGCCTCCCCAGATCGCAGGGGTCGTGATAGGTCACCCGCTTGTCGGTTTGAACATCAAAATCAAAATCCTTAAGAAACTGACTGATGTGCAGGACCTGGACGCCTTTTTCTTTCAGTTCGGCATACTGGGTTTTGTTTTTGAAGGTCCTGGAGCAATACGGACAGCCCGTTATGATTGTCTTTGCACCGGTTTTCAGGATACGCTCTATATTTAACCGGGCCAGGTCATCGTTTATCTGATAGCCCACATCTTCAAGCACCCCACTGCAGCAAACCTCATCGATCAACGTGTAATCGACATTAAGTTTGTCCAGCAGGTTCAGGGTTGCCAGAGTGGCTTCATCTTCCCGGTATGAACCCACACATCCGATAAAATAAACA
>JAOZSO010000293.1:0-4176 GCA_029939655.1 Desulfobacterales bacterium | reverse complement strand
AAAATCTTCCGGTTCATCTTCGGCATAGATGTTGGTATGTTTCTGGAGCACCTCGTTCATACCTTTAAAGGCAGGGTGGCAGGAACCGATATGGACCATGTCCTTTCTGGCCAGTTTGATAATCTCCGGCACTTCCACACCGGAGGGACAGTTGGTTGAACAACTGGCACAGGTAGTACATTGAAACAGGGTTTCAATCAGCTCGTCATTGAGATCAATTTTTTTGTCCATGACCTCTTTTAGCAGGAGCATCTTGCCCCGGGCATTGTAAGCCGGACGCAGTGTGGCACCGAATACCGGGCAAACCGACCGGCAAAACCCACACGATGAGCATCGCAGCACCTGGTCACGATACTTTTTTTCAAATTCATATTTCTCATCCATATACAACCTCCGAATTCACCTCTTGGGTGATGAGAATACTATTGGCCTTTAAATTTATGGGCGGTAGCCGCATTGAGCGCCAGAACCACCGGAGACAGAATAATATGCAGCAGCCGACTGAACGGCAGGAAAACAATAAAAGCACCGGTCAGAACGGCATGCACATACCAGCCATACCCATAAACATCGCTTAACGCCTCTGGATTGGAAAACAGAGTGCTGATACTGAATCCGACAAACGCATATGCGGCGCTCCCCGCGGCGCCTGTCATGGCGATTCGCATACCCTCAAGAACAAATCCAACCACCACAATACCTCCCAGCAGAACCAGCGCCAGGGAACTGCGCCGGGGCAGGCCGACAATCCGATGAGACCGGTCAAACAAGTGCCGGGAAAGCGCCATGATTACACCTGAAAATATCATGATGCCTGTCATATCAAAGAAAAAAGCAGTCACCCCGTTGTTCTTGTCGATCACTTGCCACACCCATTGCCATTGGGGACGCCACAGGGATCCACTCAGGGCAACGATACCCCACAAAAACCGCAGGGCCATGGGAAAAAACAGCAGACCATGAATAAGCCATCGGCCGGGGGAACGCTCAAAGAGTCGCTTTTGAAAAAACACATTCAATACGATTTCTTTAGCAAAACGGATCATGTTCAGCTTTCGTGCGTTAGTGCCGCCCGCTGCTTCCAAAGCGATGGTTTTTCCCGTTAATACGGCACTATCCTTTTTCCCATATGAAACAGAAAGCATGAGCAGTAACGACATCCCCAGCCCGACGAAAAAGACAATCAATGATACGGTGGTAATGTTATCACCAAAAGACAGAGTTGCCGTGTGACAGGGCATGCATATTACACTTTTGGGGGGTAGTACCGCTGCCGAAGCCCCTACTGTGTTTCCACGGCTATGACAACGCCGGCAAGCAGCCTCATCTTCAGGAATGATCATCTCATGAACACCCAACGGTTCATTTAAATGACGCTCCCTTTTCCAGAGGATGTACCCGCTTTCAGCGTCTTTGACCGGCTCTACATCCTGCAGGTGACAGGCCTGGCAGGCAATGGAAGCATGGGCATCATGCGCTGTTGATTCATCGTGAGGCAAATGGCACTGCCCACAGTCTACCGTCTGTTGTGCCCCATGTTCGAAGGATGCAGCCTGAAGATGGCATTCAGTGCAGGCAAGGTTTGAATGCGGTGTTTCTCTGTAAGATTCCGGCACCACCAGTGCAACCAATTGCCCCGTAATTTTTTGAGCTTCCGTGCCGGCATTTGCGTGGCAATGAAAGCAGCGCTTGTCGATTTTTTCTGCCGCGTCAAGATCCTCGGTTCCTATCAACCGGTGACAGGTCAGACACGTTTCATCTTCCGCTGCAAACGCCGGAAGTTTTGTCTGCCGCTCATGGCAGGCACCGCACTGTTGTGCCGGCGGTTTTTCCGGATCAAAATTTTCCGCTCCATCATCGGACAAAAGTACCTGGTGGGGGTTGTGGCAATCGAGGCAATTTTCATAGGATTCAGCAGGGCTGATTTCTCGACCACCGTGTCGGTTACCCTCTAATTCCTCCGGTACATTATCGTGGCATTCCACACATTGCCCGGGGTCGAAAAAATCCGTCAGTTGTTTGCTGACATGGGAAGGATCGGGATGCAAAGGCCGATCAATGATGTCTGTGTGGCAATCCTGGCAGGAAATTTGACCGTGGGCGGAAACATGAAATTTTTCAGCATCGATGAACCATTCTGCTTCGGCTAATGTTCCAAAGAGCGCCAAATAAAAAACTGCAAAGAGAATAATTCCGCCCGGTTTGATCCATTTATATAGGCAGGACATTGGCTTTTCGTTTAATCTCACTTACGATTCTTTCATTTAACAGCAGGCTGCCCGGCGATCACACCGGGGAAATATCATCAATCCGGCTGGACTCTACGCTAACGGGGCAGATTCATCATAATATGTCTTTTTGAAAAATTATAACGTATATTGTACGGTTGTAAGAGGCTATCCTTCCAGCTCTTCCTTGTACTTTTCAAATTCAGACAGCATCCACTTTTCCACCGCCTCGGGAGCATGAATCAAGTGCCCAAGGTCCGGCGTGCTCTTGGGAGTCAGTTTGTACATCCAGCCTTTGCCGTAGCAATCAGTGTTAATTAAACCGGGGTCTGTTTCCAGCTCTTCGTTGACCGACTCGATTTTTCCTGCAAAAGGCGCGAACACCTTGCCTAGCCATTTGCCGGATTCAACCTTTGCAAATTTTTTGCCGGGCTTCAGGACCTTGCCGTCGTCAGGCAATTGAACATAGACGACGTCACCGGCCAGTCTCTGAGCAAAATCATCCATCCCCATGACAAAAATTTCGCCCTCAGGTCGAATCCAGAAATGGTTTTCATCGTAATACAAATCATCCGGCATGTTGTATTCTCTAATTTCCACGATTGCCTCCTTATTTTGACCGCCCTAAATTAATCTGCATCTTTTTTGACTTATACATCGAGACCCAATTTCCCCGGATTAAGAATAGCATTGGGATCAAACAGGTTTTTCAATCCGTTCATCACACGGATGAACACAGGATCGTGCTCCATGGTCATGTACTGAGCTTTCGACATTCCCACTCCATGCTCACCGGTCAACGTCCCCCCCAGCTTGATAGCCAGCCGGTACAGATCAGCCTCAACCTGTTTTACTTTTTTGACCTCTTCCGGGTCGGTTCCGTCATAAACGATCACCGGATGAATGTTTCCATCCCCGGCATGAGCAACCGTGGCAATCATGATGCCGCTGCGCTCACTGATCGCCATCACCGCCTCCAGCATATCCGCCACCTTGCTGATGGGCACCACAAGATCTTCTGCCAGAACATTGTAGTTTAAACGGGTGAGTACGCCGTAAATCGCCTTGCGGGCAGCCCACAGCTTTTCAGCTTCTTCTATAGTCGATGCTTTGGCAATTTTGACGGCGCCATTGTCTTCCAGCGCCTCGATGATGACCCCCATTTGCCAATCCACTTCATGCTGGGTGAAACCTTCGGTTTCCACCAACAGCATGGCCGCCACTTCCGGCAAATTCAGATCTGTTGCTTTGTTAACCGCCTGCAGACTCGGGCTGTCCATCAGCTCAAGCACGCTGGGAATAATTCCGGAACGCATGATGGCGCTGACAGCCTTTCCTGCCTGGGGCAGGGAATCGAATGTAGCCGTACACGTCACGGAGGCCTTGGGCAGGGGGTCGATCTTCAGAGATATTTCGGTAACCACTCCCAGGGTACCTTCCGAGCCGACAAAAAGCCGGGTCAAATCGTATCCGGAAACACATTTCATGGTCTTGGCCCCGGTGTGCAGGATGGACCCATCTGGCAGCACGACTTCAAGATCCAGCACATAGTCCCGGGTCGTCCCGTATTTGGCGCCTTTGACCCCTCCGGCATTGGTAGAGACATTGCCGCCGATGGTTGCCACCTTTCCTGAGGCAGGATTCGGTGGGAAAAAAAAGCCGGTGTCGGCCAGCTTGTGATTCAAATCATCAAATACCACACCGGGCTGTACCATCACCTGTCGATCTTCGATGCGGATGGCCAGAATCTTGTTCATGCGGCTCATATCCATCACAATACCACCCTGCTTCGGAACAGCCGAGCCGGTCAGCGAGGTACCTGCCCCACGTGGAGTGATCGGGATTTTATAGGTGTTGGCCAACTTCAGAATTGCCGCAACCTGCTCTGTAGTTTGAACCCAGACGGCTGCTTCCGGCCGATGGCTGAGTCCCGATGAATCATAACTGA
>JAOZSO010000292.1:0-4952 GCA_029939655.1 Desulfobacterales bacterium | reverse complement strand
AATCATTTGAGCATTTGATATTTGGATTTGTTTCGTATTTCGATATTCGGATTTATAATTTATCATAATTGATTATATTAATTGCAAATCTCATAAAGTATAGCCAGAGCCGGGCCCTCTGGACCGGGTGCCTATTCTTTTATCGATTCCTTGTATTTCGCAAATGCCGGTCCGTTGGAGCGCCAGACATAGCAGGTGTTTTTTAATCTTTCCAGGGAATAGGCCTTGAGTGCCTGGGAATCATTTGGCTGTCGGGTGGCCGCAGTCCAGGCACCCTGTACAGCCGCCGGCGCCATTGCCATCAGGAGCGCTACAAGATGGGCACACCCTTTTGCACCGCCCACGAGCTCTTTGACTTTTACGGTAAAGCCGGACACAATCGACATCCCTTTGATGGGCTCGAGGGATTGGCGTGTTTCGAGGCAACCATCGTTGGGAACCGTTGGCATTTCAACATCGATGTCTTCAATGACGAGCCCGGGTCCCCGGACTTTCATGCGGATGATCATGTTGTGAACGACACCGGGCGGTATAACATCGCCACCGGATCGATAGGAATCGATCAGGCGATCGTCTTTCAGTTGTCCCTCTACGACAATGGCGGCGTCTTCACAGGCATAGATGGCCACATCGATACTTCTTGTGTGAATTTTTTGAAGTTTCTTTTTGTTAATTGTCATCATGGTCTAATTTGCCGATTCTTTTTGTGGTTGGAGGTTTCATGATAATTTATCCGCCGACCATATCATAAGATGGGCTTGATCTAAAACCCTATATCTGAGATGGTAAAAAATTGCTCTACAGCATCGATCTTACCGCATCTACGGCGTCAGATTCTATCCCGCATAGTTCACTATAGCGGAACAGCATCTTTCTTGTAGCTACGGCAACCTCGACAATCGCTTAATTTAGGGAAAAATAACTGTAGCGCAGGGCTTTAGCCCTGCTGAGTCTATTGTGGCGTAGCGCTAAAGCTCTGTTCGTACCCCTATTTTGCAGGTCTAAAGACCTGCGCTACATTACATGGAGCCTTTAAGTCAACGATATTGCGTTTATAAAAAGGAAGAAGAAATAATATGAAAGCAGAAATGACGCTCGAAATCTTTTCAGACACTATCTGACCGTGGTGCTACATCATTACAGGTCGTATTGAAAAATTGAAAAAAGAACTGGGTGTCAGCGTCCGCTGGTTGGCCTTTCCGTTACATCCGGAAACCCCGGAAGAGGGGAGAACGCTGGAAGAGTTATTTGCCGGTCGGCCTTATAACATTCCAGAAGTTCTGGCACATCTGAAGACAATCGCCGATGCTGAAGGGCTTCCTTTTGGAACTCGCACGAAAACCTATAACAGTCGACTGGCCCAGGAACTGGCCAAATGGGCGGAGTCTCAGGGCAAGGGGGATGCCTTCCATGGCGCTGCTTTTCGGGCATACTTTGCGGATGGAAAAAATATCGCCAAGACGGAAAATCTGCTCGACATCGCGGTTTCCGTCTCCCTGAACCCGGATGAAGCCAGACGGATTGTCAAGGAAAGAACCTATCGGGAAGCTGTTGATGCCGACTGGCAGCGAGCGCATCGGCTGGGCATCACCGCTGTTCCCACGTTTTTGTTCGGGACCGGTCGTCTGGTGGGGGCCCAATCGTATGAGGCGTTGAAGGCGTTTGTCCTGGAAGATATCACTTAAACGGCAATCTTTCCCGGCTGTTGTTGACACTAAGGGTTTTATATTTCCCGGTCTTCCAGTTTTCGAGATCTGAAACATACCATTTTGAGAAACGCCGATCAGACGGCCCTCCGGCGATGTTGGAGCGGCAGTCATCAATGGAGAGGTCGGATACAATTCGATACGATGGGAAGAATGTCGTGTCCCTGTTGTCGCTGCGGTAAATCTGACCCTGGTGAATCGTCGCACGGCCGCCAATTCCCGTAATGGGCCCCCGGTCGAACCCCAGAAAAGCGGGGAGTTTTCCTCCAAAGACCAGATGGCGCATCATGAACTTCCTCGATTCTCCCCATGGTCTGACAGGGATGTCGAGGGCTTTTTCGACCGTACGCTTATAGAGCGATTCCCTGCTTTCCCCGCCAAACCACACAGATGTTTCAGATAACAGGATCCGGTCGAAATTCTGGTAGAAATCGATAAATGTACCTGTCTCATCCGACAGGTATTGGCACACATTCTCGCCGAATCCATTCCTTCCAAAGGTTTCCGAGATGAGTTTTCGGTAGAAAGCTTCAAACAGGAAGGCCCCTTGGGAGTCCCGGTCATAACAAAGATCCCATTCCCTTAATACCCGGCCTTGTTCGGTGTCGGGAAGGAGTGGTTTGAGAATGGCCATATAGGTTTCTGCCTGTCTCGAAAAGAGATCGAAATGCATCTCGAACATATTTTCAATCGTGAAATTATCTTTTTGGCCGAGGAGGTCGTTGATACGATCCGCACGGTAGGACCCCATGGGCATATTGATCGGCGAGACCTTGCCCAAGGCATTCAGATCATGGTTGGCTGTTGCAAAAAAACCCTGGTCGGGATTCAATGCTCTTGGCAGATCCTCATGACTCACAAACCCCTGCCAGTCATTGGCTTTGTCCCATCCCGGCAACGGCACCAGACCGCTGACGCCCTCTCGTCGTATGGGTGCAAGACCGGACATCTGGAATCCGATGTCACCGTTGGTATCGGCAAAAACAAAACTCCATGCACTCTCCTGTCTGCCGAGTGTGTCCATGGCCTCTGACACCGTATCCACGTGCCACATGTGTAGATAACGATCCAGAGAAACGGCTCCGGATTTGCCTGCCGACCAGCGGGTGGTCAGGTAGTATCCCTCTGTTTCCGGATCACCATCCAGGACGCCGTGGTCGTTTTCAAAAAAGACCACTTCTTGAGAGGGATTTTTTTTGCGAAGAATCGTTTCACGGCGTTGGACAAAGGGTATCCATTGATCGTCTTCATCACGGTAATACTTGCCGTCCTTACATTTATCGACCCAGGAATCGATGGCATCGACAAAGGCATAGGTAACGCCCCAGGCGATATCCCGGTTGCGGCCGGTGAGTATGCCCGGGAACCCCGGCATGGTGGCGCCGATAGCGAATCGATCTTTTATTTTGAGAACGATTTCACACCAGATGTTGGGAAGCCGGTTGACTTCCAGGTGGGGATCGTTGGATAGAATCGGTTTTCCGGATGCTGTTTTGGCACCGGAGATGACCCAGTTGTTGGAGGCCATCATTCGCGGTGCCGCGGTTTGCCACAAGACATCCGGCGGAACCACGCGTTCCTGTAGAGAGACTTTTTTCAAAAGGTCCATGTCAAGACCGCCCAATTGTCCTGGAAAAAGTTCTTCGAGATGTGCCTGCGGGACACCTGCCTGGATCATTTCCATAAGCAGGCGTTCTATTTCAGCCTGGGACTGGCTTAAGGTCAGATATCCCACCATGCGGGTCAGGGTAATGATATCTTCGGCCTTCCATGGTTCGGGCGTGTATCCGAGCAGTTTGAGTTCCCAGGGGGCTTTTTGGGCAAATGCGGTTGAAATGCCATTGGTATAGGATGCCACAAGTTCTTGGGTATCTTCCGGCAAGGCATTGACAGCATCTTTAACATGTCCGCACCAGTTCATTTTCCTGAAAAAAACATCGATGGCAAGGGATTCTTCGCTGTCGTCGATGAGTTCACAGAGCCTCCCCTGACCAAGGATTCGCATGAGCAGCATCTGCATTCCCCGGTCCCTGGCGTGAACATAGCCCTGGCCCCAATAGAGATCCATCAGGTTTTCAGCTTCAACATGGGGAACACCATTTTCGTCACGCCAGATATTTATATTTTCTTTCATGGATGACTCTCCTTATTAATGACTTGCTACTCAACGAGGTTGAGTTAAGGCTGTAGTGCAGTGCTTCAGCGCTGCCCGAAACCTGTTCTGGCAAGGCTAAAGCCCTGTGCTACGATTAATTTGTGAAAGGAATTAAAATACCCCATAGACCGACAGCGTCGCGATCTATAAATTCATATTATGAATTTATTAACACAAAAGGAACTTTTGGACCATTAAAAAACGCAAGCTATTGAAAATGTGTGTAAAGTGTGGTTCTGTAATCCGTGTGGGACAAGAGGAAGAAAGGAGATGGTAGGTATGGATATTCAGAAGGTCATGGTTGTGGGGTCGGGTCTCATGGGGAGTGGCATTGCGCAAGTGTGCGCGCAGGCAGGACTTGATGTCCTGTTGCATGATGTTTTCGATGAAGCCTTGCAAAAGGCAGTCAAAAACATTGAATGGTCCGTGGGTAAATTGGTTGAGAAAGGAACATTGAGTGAAACCAGGGCAACCATTATCGGCCGTATAGAGACGATTCAGGACATTGTGCCGAGCAAAAGTGCTGACCTGGTAATCGAGGCTGTTTTTGAAGATTTTGAATTGAAGCAGGAAATTTTCAGGCGCCTGGACAAGACTTGCAACTCGGGAACCCTTTTTGCAAGCAATACATCTGCAATCCCCATCACGGAACTCGCGGCTGCCACCAACCGGCCGAATAAATTCATGGGGCTTCATTTTTTCAGTCCCGTGCCCATGATGCAGGCTGTTGAAGTGGTTCGCGGTACGGCAACAACTGATGACACGCTATCTTTGGGCATGGCTTTTGTCCGGCGCATTGGAAAAGAACCGATTCTTGTAAACCGGGATATTGGCGGGTTTGTCATCAACCGGATCAATTTTCCATCGGCTATTGAGGCCATGCGTCTTGTTGAGGCAGGTGTTGCCACCGTCGAAGACATTGACAAGGGACTGCGACTCGCTTCCGGTAGGAAAATGGGCATTTTTGAGACTGGTGATATGGTCGGTCTGGATGTGACCTATGGCGCTTTGATGTCCATGTATCAGGAAACCGGTGACGGGCGGTGGTACCCGCCACTTTTGCTGCGCAGAAAAGTCAAAGCCGGTCACCT
>JAOZSO010000291.1:0-4988 GCA_029939655.1 Desulfobacterales bacterium | reverse complement strand
ATATCGAAATACGAAACAAATCCAAATATCAAATGCTCAAATGTTTCAAACATAGCGCTTAAACTTGTATCTCCAAGGACTTGTTTTGATCATTCGAATTTGGATCATTCGGTATTGCCCTTCGACCTTGCTCAGGGCGGTGAGCTAGTCGAACCGTTTAGAATTTCGAATTTCGTGCTTCGGATTTAAGTAACTACAGCCATCGGCATAACCAAATGTCTCTGACCTGACGCAACGGACCAGATTTTAAATGACGGAATAAAAATTACCATGCCCCAGGAACGCACATATCGCAACCGGTTATTATTTCGTGACCGATTAATCTCTTTCCGGACCATCGTGAAAGAGACGGACTTGTTTATCCGGGCAAGCATGAACCTGGCTGCCAGGGCAAAGGAGTCCATACTACTGCACAGGGGATATATTGAATCTTTCATCCGGCAGCACCCTGATTTTTCGACCTCCCTGGTGCCGCTGCAAATTCCAAAACCGGTTCCAGGAATCATCGCCGACATGATGGACGCCGGCACCGAAGCCGGGGTAGGCCCCATGGCCGCTGTCGCCGGTGCCATTGCAGAACATGTCGGTCATGACCTGTTGAAACTTTCACGGGAAATCATCATTGAAAATGGTGGCGATATCTTTATTCAAACAAATCAGCCGGTGACCATCGGTATTTTTGCCAACCGCTCACCATTGAATATGCGCATGGGTCTTAAGATCGACTGCGGTGGTCGTTCCATGGCTGTTTGCACATCTTCTGGAACCGTAGGCCATTCCCTCAGCTTTGGCACGGCCGATGCCGTCACAGTGGTTTCGCGATCATGCCCTGTGGCCGACGCAGCCGCTACCGCCATTGCAAACCGGGTAAAACAAAAATCAGATGTGAAGGGTGCTATAAACTTTGGTAAAGATATCAAAGGAGTAAAAGGACTTGTTATTATAATAAATGATAAAGCAGGTATGTGGGGCGATCTCAATATTGTACAACTCCAACAAAATAAGGGTTGAGTTTTAGCCGTTAAAAAGGTAGTAGATACCCAGGTCCAAAGGGCCCGGCACTGATTCAACCCTATAAGAGTTAATGATATGCACATTCAGCGTGTGATAAATTCTAAATCCGAATATCGAAATATGAAACAAATCCAAATATCAAATGATCAAATGATCCAAACATAGTGTTTGAACTGTATCTCCTGGGTCTTGTTTTGATCATTCGAATTTGGATCATTCGGTATTGCCCTTCGACCTTGCTCAGGGCGGTGAGCTAGTCGAACCGTTTAGGATTTCGAATTTCGTGCTTCGGATTTAAGTAACTTCCGCCATCGGCATAGCTAAATATCTCTGACCTGGCCCGAAGGACCAGGTTTTGAATGACGGAATAAATATATTAGTACTGACAAACGGATATGAGCAGCGGATAAAATGAAGACGATGTGGGCACCCTGGCGTATGGAATACATCCTTGGAGACAAAGTGGAATCATGTATTTTCTGCGATGCTCTGGATCAAAAAGATGATCTGACGCTTTATAAAGGATCCACAACTCTGGTTGTCATGAACAAATTTCCATACATCAATGGTCATCTTCTGGTTGCGCCGACAAGGCATATCGCATCCCTGGATCAGCTGAATCACATGGAGATGGGAGATCTGCTTCTTACAGTCGAACAAGCCATCGCTAATCTCAAACAGCAGATGGCGCCGGATGGGTTCAATGTCGGCCTGAATCTGGGCCGGGTAGCAGGTGCAGGCGTGGAAGAGCATCTTCATTTTCATATCGTACCACGGTGGTTTGGCGATGTGAACGCCCTGACTGTTTTTGCAGACGTTCGTGTGATACCGGAGCATATACAGGCCACCTGCCGGAGCTTGAAGCCCCTCTTTGCCCGGCTTCCTGAAAATATCGGTCAGTGCATTTTATCGAAACAGGGAGAACAGAAATGAAAAAAGCAAAAATTGCTTTCTGGTTGATACTTATCGGTTTCATGGGTTTGTTGGCCTATCAAAACTGGGATTTTTTCATGTCGGAACATCGCCTTAGATTAAACCTGTTTGTGACCGACGAGTTCAGCACTCCGGAATTACAAAATGCCATTCTCTTTCTAATTTTTTTCCTTGCCGGCCTTCTTATTTCGTATTTTATCACGCTGTTTGAACGTTTTAAATCGAAAAAAACCATAAAAGCATTAACCGCCGCCCTGGAAACAAACCAGAAGCTGTTGGATGAGTTGAAAAAGGATATCCCTTCGCTTAAGGGTGAAACGCCTCCCATTGCCAACCCCGATGACACCACAAACCAGCACGAAGCCAAGGATTCTGATGTTTCATGAACCCCTCTAGCGCCACCCCGATGATACAACAGTATTTGGCGGTCAAAGAAGAATACCCGGATTCCATCCTTTTTTATCGAATGGGAGATTTTTTCGAGATGTTCTTTGAGGATGCCGAAAAAGCATCCCGACTCCTGGATATCACCCTGACATCACGAAACAAAAAAGCAGACACCCCCATCCCCATGTGCGGCGTGCCACACCGCGCGGCCCAAGGCTATATTGCACGATTAATTGAAAAAGGGTACAAAGTCGCCATATGCGACCAGGTGGAGGATCCAAGAACGGCAAAAGGACTCGTGAAACGTGAAGTTGTCCGTGTCGTTACACCGGGGATGATCCTTGAGAATGAATTGTTAGATGAAAAATCAAATAATTATGTTCTTTCCGCAATATTCGACAACGGCCGGACCGGTCTCTCCTATCTCGACATTTCCACGGGTGCCTTTCGTGTGACGGAAGCCGGCGACATGGGGACCGTCATCGAAGAAACATTTCGTATCTCACCGAGTGAAGTCATTCTTCCGCCACCGGGAGATGATGACCCTGATTTTACACGCTACATGGAGGCCGTGAAAGAATTTCACCCCACCATTCTTGAAGCAAAAGCCTTTGAATACAGGCCGGCCAGGGACCGCCTGCTCAAATCGTTCGGAACTGTTTCTCTCGAAGGTTTCGGCTGTGAGAAGTTGCGACAGGGCGTTCGTGCCGCCGGCGCACTGGTATATTATGTTCAGGAAACCCAGAAGCAGCAACTTGAACACATACGCCGCATAGAGGCCTACAGTCTTGACAGCTACCTGTTCATCGATGACCAGTCCTACCAAAATCTCGAAGTTGAAAAAAATCTGCATTCCGGAACCCGAAAGGGCACATTGCTCAGCGCCATGGACATGACCGCGACTGCAATGGGAAGCCGTATGCTGAAACAATGGATGCGCTACCCCCTGACAGATCCAACACAAATTTTATCCCGGTATGACGCGGTTGAGGAGTCCGGAAACCAATATCAATCCACATGTGAGATACGAGATCACCTGAATCGGGTTTATGATATTGAACGCCTAAGGAGTAAGATCTCCATGGGGCACGCCAATGCCCGGGATCTGCTGTCTTTGAAGCAATCACTGCAGAATCTGCCGGTGATCAACCACCTCCTCGTAAAATTCCAGTCACCGCTATTTGAAAGATCTTTTGACCTGCAGTCTTTAGAATCGATTGCCCGGCATATTGAACAGGCCATCCGTGAAGATGCGCCGCCTACACTCCATGAAGGCGGTATTATCAAGGAAGGTTTTGATTCAACGCTGGACGAGCTCATACAGATCACCCGCGATGGTAAAAACTGGCTGGTAAACCTGGAGAAACAGGAAAAGGAGCGCACCGGCATCACGGCATTGAAGGTGCGTTACAACAAAGTTTTTGGTTATTATCTGGAAATTCCAAAAACACGCCTGGAAGGCGTTCCAGCCCACTACATTCGAAAACAAACCCTCGTAAACGCCGAGCGTTTCATTACTGAAGAGCTGAAGACGTTTGAAGATAAAGTGATAGGTGCCGAAGACAAACGTGCTGAAATGGAATTCGAAATATTGAATACCGTCAAAGCGCTGGTCATCGGTAAAAATGACGACTTGCAGGCAGCGGGAGCATTTCTGGCGCAACTTGACTGCCTTCTTACCCTGGCCATTATTTCCCTGGAAAACAACTACACAAAGCCCGATATTAACACAGAAGGTATCTTACATATCGAAGATGGCCGGCATCCTGTCATAGAGAAAATGATCGCAGGCGACAGGTTCGTTCCCAATACCGTCTCCATGGATAATCACCAAAACCAGGTTCTCATTATCACGGGACCCAATATGGCCGGCAAATCGACGGTTCTACGTCAAGTGGCCTTGACGGTCCTGATGGCACAGATGGGTTCTTTTGTCCCGGCAAAAAAGGCTTCCATCAGTGTGACGGATCGCATTTTTACGCGTGTTGGGGCGCTGGACAACCTGTCACAGGGGCAGAGCACTTTTTTGGTTGAAATGCAGGAAACAGCCAACATTCTCAATAATGCGTCGAGTGAGAGTCTGGTGATCATGGATGAAATTGGACGCGGAACGAGTACCTTCGATGGTTTGAGCATTGCCTGGGCAGTTGCAGAGTTTCTGCACGACGTCAATGGGACCGGGGTTAAAACACTTTTTGCCACCCACTATCACGAACTGACAGAGCTGTCCAAAGAAAAGGAACGGGTTAAGAATTTCAATATTACCGTGAAGGAATGGAATGACGAGATCATTTTTCTACGAAAGCTGGCGGAAGGTGGAACCAACCGCAGTTATGGTATTCAAGTTGCAAGACTTGCCGGAATCCCCGAAACAGTGATTCAGCGCGCAACACGAATTCTTGCCGATATTGAAAACAAAAGCCCCACACTTCCCGGCACGCGAGACCAGCGTCGGGCAGCAGGTGGAGGGCAGCCGTTACAGGTTCAGCTGGAGCTTTTTAAAGGTTATGACAATCGTGTCATCAAGGAGATTCAGGAACTTGATACCGCCCGTATGACACCAATGGATGCACTCAATTTTCTGCATTCATTACAGGATAAAATGGAACCCCACGGGTAAACCCGTGGTCCCATTAAAATACCCGTCTTCGCCT
>JAOZSO010000290.1:0-4991 GCA_029939655.1 Desulfobacterales bacterium | reverse complement strand
AACTGGAAGGATACCCTGTAACCTAACTCCCCACTGAGCCTCCACCCGCGGAGCGATACAACACTTCAATATTCGATATTCCTTGTTCGACATTCGATATTTTCCCTTCACCGGTTATCCGCAAAGCTCAAGTTCTGATATCTGCCGGATCGGTAGAACCTTTCCGGGTCCTCCACCAGGGGTGGAGGATTTAGATCAGTATTAAGCCCGGGAAAATCTGCAGATAGAATCCAGAAATTTTTATATCTTAATACGATTTTTAGGTGTTATCGATCACATGGCGATCAACTTCCGGGCATTGTTTCCGCTAATGGCGTCTATTTCCACCTGCGTCAATGCCGCAACCTCGAACTCCTTGAAATACCGGGAAGGCTTGATCAGGGGAAAATCCGTCCCAAAGAGAATTTTTTCGACACCGACAATGTCGATGGCGTGTCGATAAATAGCAGGGTCGTACAGAAACGGGGATGCTGCCGTGTCCAACCAGACATTCTTCAAGGCCTCTTTGACCTCTTTTTTCAACAGTCCATAGAAAAAGACGCCCCCGCCCCAGTGGGCCAGAACGATCTTATTGTCCGGAAATCGTTTGATAATATCGTATATCTGGGCCAGGGTGTTCGCTGATTTTCCCGGATACATATGCCCCACAGGCTCGTTGGTGTGAATCATCACCGGCAAATTCTTTTCCTTACAGATCGCCATGATAGGCGCCAGGCTGTCCCGTGCCTCACAAACAATACCGGTCTCGTAAAAGGCCAACTCCCCTACCCCGGACAGTCCACCGGCAATACAGCGCATAACTTCTCCAGCGGCTGTTTCGCTGCAGGTATCCAGGCAGCAAAGGCCTTTGATCCGGTCCGGGTACCTGGCCACCACATCCATGATGTAATCATTGTGCATTTTCGAATATTCCGGATTTTTCCAGGGAAATCCAAATGCTACGGAGACATCCACCCGTTCCTCATCCATCATCTGGATCATGTCCTGACCGCCAATGAGCTTTGCTTTTTCCCAGGCATAGAGCATTTTGAAAGCAGATTCACCCTCAAAATACTTTTCGCGGTTTTCCCTCATGGCTTCGGGAAATATGTGGGTATGGAAGTCAACGATCATGTTTCACTCCTCTAAAATTGAGCGTTTCAAATTTTAAGCTTTGATCCTTAATTTGGAGTATCTCTTTAAAGATGATCTAAATTATGCTTTCTGATCATCTCACAGTTCGGATGCCACTTTTCGGCGATTTCCACAACCTCTTTTTTCAGCGCACCATGCTGTATTTTGCAGACTTCCAGCATATCACTCCGTAAGTGCTGAAGTGCGATAAATTTATGTATCAATATCAATAGGCTATCCTGATGTCATCAAGATTGTGGTTGACTCGGAACGATGTTGTGCTTTATATATTTATTTTGGGATGAGAGCAATTAACAGTTACGTATTATAGCGAACATCTACCGGGACAACAAATGAAACATGCTGATAAAACATCGCAAAGAATAAAAATCGATTCTCCGGATGCATATATTAACCGTGAATTGAGTTGGCTCAGTTTTGCACGCCGGGTGCTCACCCTGGCACAAGACCCTGAATTGCCATTGCTCGAACGTGTAAAATTTGCGGGCATCATGGGGATGCTTTATGATGAGTTCGCCATGAAACGAATGGGCGGACTCAAAAGAAAAATTCAAAAAAAGAAAATAAAGCCTTCACGCGATGGTCTCGCTCCCGATGAGCAACTGAGGGCGTGCCGGGATGAATTACAGACCCAGGCAGTGCTTGTATCAGGACTTGTGCAAAAGAAACTTCGTCCCGCTCTGGCAAAGGCAGCAATTCCCATTCTGGAATACAAGACATTGAAAAAAAGCCAGCGTACACAGATGTCGGCATATTTTCTGGAATCGGTGGAACCTATCCTGACGCCTTTAGCCGTGGACATGTCGCATCCATTTCCTTTTATCAGCAATCTGGGGCTGAACCTGGCCATAGAGGTGAAGGAAAAGAAAAAGAAACGCAATCGTTTCGTGCGGATCAAGGTTCCGGCGAACCGTCCCCGTTGGGTACCTTTTGCGGACGACAGCGGATTTGTTCCGTTAGAGCAGGTAATCGCTGCCAATCTCGAACAGTTGTTCCCCAAAACGACTGAACTCGCCTGCTACTTTTTCCGCGTAACCCGTGTGGCTAAGGATGACCCTTGGGAGCAAACCGAGCTTGACGATTTTGATGCCGACTCCACCCCCGGCTTCTTCATCAGTATGGTGACCAACGAACTGACCGCACGAAAATTTGCCGGTGTGGTTCGACTGGAGGTTAGCGCCGACATGCCAAAAGACTTGAGGCATTGGTTAGCCGAACAGTTGGACGTCGATTCAGAAGATGTTGAAAGCGTGAAGGGTCTGATGGGCCTTGGGGATCTGATGAATTTCCCTATGAAAAATTATCCGGAGTTGTGTGACCCTCCTCATAAGCCTGTGACACACCCCCGTCTTTTAGGAATATTAAAGAATGACCCCGAACAGATGTTTGCCGAAATCCGTCGAGCCGATATCCTGCTCCACCACCCCTACCATAGTTTTGATACTTCCGTACTCAACTTCCTTCAATGCGCAGCAATGGATCCAAAAGTGCTGGCAATTAAGCTTACCATCTATCGTACAAGCAGCGATTCTCCCATTATTCAAGCGCTTCAGTTCGCAATACGACAGGGTAAACAGGTTGCGGTGCTGGTGGAGATCACCGCCCGGTTCGACGAGGCGCCCAACATCGCATGGGGGGGGCTTTTGGAACGGGAAGGGGTGCATGTTTCTTATGGCGTAGAGCGGTTGAAAACGCATGTTAAATTGGCACTTGTCGTCCGTGAAGAAGAGGGCGGTGTTCACCGCTACGTGCATGTGGGAACAGGGAACTATCACACGGGTACCGCACGAATCTATGAAGACATGGGACTTTTAAGCTGTGATCCAAAGCTGGGTGCCAACGTTGCTGCGCTGTTCAATGAATTGACAAGCGCCAACCCGTATCCACATTATGATAAATTGTTGGTTGCTCCCCACAACCTTCGTGAGCGAATTACAGAGCTAATCCGCCGCGAGGCTGAACACAAACGAAAGGGAAAACCGTGTGGCATAAAAGTGAAGATGAATCAGCTTCAGGATAGGCGTATTATACAAGAGCTCTATCGCGCCGGCCAAGCGGGTGTACCCATCAGTTTGAACATAAGGGGGTTGTGCTGCCTGCGCGCGGGGGTTCCCGGGCTGTCCGAGAACATTCGGGTATTCTGTACGCTCGGCCGTTTTTTAGAACACAGCAGAATGTATCGCTTTGAAAATGCCGGCGACCCTGAATTCTTTATCGGCTCGGCGGATTGGATGCGGCGAAACCTCGACCGCCGCATGGAGTCCGTCACACCCATCACTGACCCCAAACTCAAAAAGGAGTTGGAGCAAAAACTGCAGATTTACGAGAAAGACAATAGCTCTGCCTGGGATATGCAGGCCGATGGCCGCTATGTGAGGCGACGACCCAAGAAGGGTGAAAAACCCAGGCCTGCCCAAGAAGCCCTGATTGATATGATCGGCAGACAATCAAAATTAATCAAGAGTTCTATGCCTGATAATTGAAAGACAAAACGAGCGTGATGATGAGAAATACGATTAAATTCAATCTCGCCAATGATGAAACTGAAAGCCATATCAGTGATCAGTTGGCAATGCATCACCAAATGAAAAAAGAAACGACGATTAGCGGTCAACTGACTTACTACGACACATTTGACTGGCGTCTCTTCAATAAGTCACTCGTCCTGTTTACATTTCAAAACAAATTGATTTTACGCAAACTAGGTGAAGACCGAATAATCCACAGTCTTAATGCAAAACCGGTACCTTGTTTCATATGGGAGTTTCCGAAAGGTGATCTTAAACGGTATCTGGAACCTGTAATAAAAATGCGAAGGTTATTAAAACTTGTGAATTTAGTTTCCTGCACAATCCCCTATCGCGTTTTAAACCAAGACCAGAAAACAGTGGCGAGACTTTTATTTGAAACGATTCGAACAAGCAGCAGGAAAAATCCCAAGACCATTGGCTCTCAATTGTGGTTAAAACCCGTCAAAGGATACCCTAAGCTTTCAAAAAAAATCAAATCCCTACTTGAAAGTATAGGCCTCACATCAAGCAGAGACGAAGATGTATTCTTGCGTGCCATAAGTGAGGCCGGCCGTGACCCGGGTAGTTATTCTTCAAAATTACGTTTGAAGCTCACCCCTGATATGCGTGCCGATGAGGCCACAATAATCATTTGGCAATTCCTGTTTCAAGTCATTAAGATCAATGAGGCACAGATTAAACATGACATCGATACGGAAATTCTTCATGATTTCCGAGTGGCCATCAGAAGGACTAGATCTGCTTTGGTTTGGAATAAAAGCATTTTTTCAGAGAGAATAATTGCCCGTTTTAAGAAGAATTTTTCTTTTGTTGGCAAAATAACCAATGATTTGCGCGATCTGGATGTCTATCTGCTCGACAAGCCCAAATACAAGGCCATGCTGCCCGCGGTTCTCCGCGAAGACATCGACCCCCTGTTTGACTATTTAGGCAAGCAAAGATCCGTATCTTTCCGAAAAGTCATCAGAAGCTTGAATTCTAATAAATACAGGAAAATCATGCAAGAGTGGGAAGCTTTTCTCAATGAACCGCAACATGACCTTGCATCGGGATCCACCGCAGAGGTCCCTGTATTAGAATTGGCACGCAAGAGAATCTATAAGCAGTATAGAGATGTTATAAAAACAGGAACTCGGATTCTTGAAAACTGCGATGATGAAAAGCTTCATAAGCTCCGAATTCAATGTAAAAAATTGCGCTATTTAGTTCAGTTTTTTTCCAATCTTTTTCCCCCAAAAAAAATCAGCCTGCTGGTTGGGCAGCTGAAAATGTTACAAGACATGCTCGGTAACCATAACGATCTCAGTGTCCAGGTGAATTATCTTT
>JAOZSO010000289.1:0-4992 GCA_029939655.1 Desulfobacterales bacterium | reverse complement strand
AATCCATACCTGCGTTACCTGCATCCATGGAGATTTTCAGAACTTTCTCCGCGGCATATAACGAAGGACAAAAGAGTCCCAAAATTAAAATAATTAAACAAACAAATCGTATGATATTAAAGTGTTTTTTCATAATGCGCCTCCTTTATTTTTAATAAATGTTTCTTTCCAAAATATGGCATTAATTATCAGTAAAACAGCTTCCTTATTATCACCTCCTTTAAATTTTTTAGCATATACGTAATACTGCCCAGGAAAACTGCTACGGAAATTAAAAACCAGAAATTACTTATTTATTTTGATCCATCTGCTTCTTGACATATCTGAAAAAACGCTGGGCATGAATACGGGCAATTGATTTCGCCTCATTGGCTTCATGTTTCTCAATCGCTTTAACTAACGCCTGTAAATCTTCATAGTATTTCATGTATATGGTTTTATCTTCGAGAAGCTCCTGGTAATAAATGTTGATGTTATTGTGGATTATTTCAGATGTTAACTGATAGATCGCATTTTTTGTTGACTTGGCAATAATGACATGAAGCTTGTTGTCTGCAATATCAAACTCTACATTTTTAGGAGGGTCAGCTGTCACACACTCATAAATTTCTGAGAGGAGTTCTTTCATTTCCAGAATATCTTTGGGTGTAGCACGCTCAGAAGCCAGAGCAGCAATTGTCCCCTCAATATCTTCTCTGTATTCAGCTAAATGTTTCATTGGAATTTGTTTGTACTTGATTAGACGTCCCAAATTTTCACTTAACTTATCTGAACTTGGGCTTTTTACGGTTGTTCCTCCGGTAGCGCCCCGTTTGATTTCGATCAGCCCTTTTTCCTCTAACACCCGAAACGCTTCGCGGATGCTTGAACTGCTCGCTCCAAAGGTTTGCATTAATTCCCGCTGCGGCGGTAATTTTTCGCCGGGTGTAAGATTCCCGTCTAAGATCGCATTCTCAACCTGCTGAACCAAATCCAGTGATATGGTATTAGGACGTGATTTTGTAAAACAGTGTGTGGTTTTAGAAATCATTATTTTTTCCCTATCTATAATATCAAATCATATAGCTAATTATTCTTTTTTCAACAAAAGGAGACGTATAAGCGCCTGTTAAAGCTTCATAAGACATTGTAAATCGAGCTTCTTGCCCAACCCTCAGATTATTTGATGCATTGCAAATTATCATGTGATCACTTGTTGAGCCTACAATTGTAAAATTTCCCAAAGGCCTTAATCCTTGAATATTCGTATCCTGTTCACCGATTCCTAAAATTGTCCGCGAACCATATCCAAGCTCATCTCCTATTTCTTGCGCTTTTCCAGAAGAATTTATTGTATTGACACCTTCCAGATAGGGTTTCTTTTTTTTTGATTCAATTACTTCTGTGACAAGTGTGAAGGCATCCTGCTTTAAAAAGTGCACCGGACTGCCGCTTGAAGGGTTCGTTCCTAACAGGATCAGCTCGCCAATTCTTAGATTATTAATCCTATAGACATCATGTGCATTCATAATCCATTGAAAATTTGATGAATTACCACCTGAAATGATGACAAATTCAATTCCGTGCGTTTTCTCCAGCCTAGAGGCGATTGAGGATAACTCAGCCATTTTTCGCGAGTTGGGTTTAACGTCATTAAGGCATCCAAGGTTTGTTCCCAATCCAACAATTTTGATTTTAGGCAGCGCTTTTACTTCGCAAATAAATTGATCTATTTCTTCAATCTCAATTCCTTCTCTTAAATCACCCATTTCAATCATTAAGATAATTTTATGCGTCCTGCTGTGTTTAAGGGCATATTTTGAAAGCTCACGAATAACGTCCACTTCTGAATTCAAGCTTATATCAGCATGTAATACCACCTTTTCGGCCTTGCTGATCAGAGGGGTACGGATTAAAGCCAACTTTGCGGTCACCCCTGCCTGTTTCATCC
This sequence comes from Desulfobacterales bacterium, assembly GCA_029939655.1. Taxonomy (GTDB): domain Bacteria; phylum Desulfobacterota; class Desulfobacteria; order Desulfobacterales; family B30-G6; genus B30-G6. The sequence continues at coordinate 3,062 of JAOZSO010000289.1, read as the reverse complement.
TTTCGATATTTTCTATTCTTGAATCCCCTATGCATGAAACGCCTGCATTAATCATAACCTTGGCAATCTCAGGGTCTCCCATAACCGCCTTGGTTATCCCCATGACATCTATATTCTTAGCTTTAAACAGGTTAACGATTGACTTTGTGTTATGGTAAATTTTTTTCAGATCTATTTCCAATCTGGGTGTTTCCATTTGTGAACCCTAATCCCCCTATATTTCTCTGTAGTCTCGAAAATTTAAACCTTCCACAATTGCCAAATCGTACACGCCAAACCCCATTTAAAAAAATTATGAATGTTAGGTTGATTATGATTATCTCAAATGCTTTTTATCTTTGAACCATACGATCAATGTATCACGCATTGATTGTATGGCTGTCAACACTTTTCTTTTGAACTCCTTCTCAAAAATACCGCTTATATCTATCTTCTGAGGATTTAGAATCTCAACCATGGGCCTTGGGTGACTGATAAGATAGACAATGAAAGCCTTCCTTATTTCAGGCTTAAATCCTTCACTTTTAAGAAGCAAATGAACATCGAAGAAATCCCTTGGGTGCTGGCGATCAAGGGCAGCACAGATCTTGCCGGCATACAAATCATATGAGGAAAGAATACGACATTGGAGAGACAACTCAAATAGATCTTTAGCAAGACGTGGCGGATTTCATCCAGGGCAAAAGGTCTTTCATTTACAGGGAGGTACGTCAGATCAATGTCTACGGATAGACGAGGGAGGTCCCGTACAAAAAAGGGGAATAATTAGAGGTCCCCCGGAGGTGTAAAGTGATGTGCTGAGCTGCAGCCATTGGAAAATTACGCGGTCGTTTTGCCGGTCCTCTTGAACCTTGACCACTTCCTTTCTAAAACTCAAAATGTAAAACTTGTTTTTGTAGTCGGTCTTGACCCGCTGATATGTTTTCATTTCATTGACTTCCGGTTCCGTATTTGTTAACCGTGCGGGGAATGGGCGGGATAGCGGGAATAAAAAGAGAATTAAATGTACTTTACCCCTGAAGCGGAAGTTATACTATAGCATGGATAATAATTGGCAAGACAAGCTGGTATCACCGGAAAAGGTACTGCAGCATATCAAACCCGGCATGACCATTTTTCTCGGAAGTGGTTTAGCCGAGCCTCGAACCCTCATGAAGAGTCTCATCGAGTCCGGGCTTCCTGATATGAATGACCTGGAATTCATCCAGCTGACAAACTACAGTGGCTTTTTATCATTGAGCGATATGAGCTACGGGAAGTACCGGTTGAAAACCTTTTTTTCCAGCTGGGTATCCAGCGAGGCTGTTGTCAGCGACAGTGTCGATCTCATACCGGCCAGAATTTCCCAACTCCCTAAAATCATCAAGTCCAACCGGATCCCAATAGATGTAGCTTTTATTCAGATCTCGCCGCCGGATGAAGCAGGCTATTGCAGTCTGGGGGTAGCCGTGGACATTGCCAGGGAAGCTATGGAAAAAGCGAAACTGGTAGTGGCGGAAATCAATACCAAAATCCCCTTTACCTTCGGGGATACGATTGTATCCATTTCCGACTTTGACCTTGTTGTAAAGTCAACCGAGCCACCCACCTATTACAAACCCAGACCGGTGAGGCCTGTGATCGACCTTGTCGCAGCAAATATTGCACAGCTGATAAAAGATGATGACTGTATCAGCTTCCTGGTGGGCCCACTGTTCGAAGCCCTCGGTCGTCACTTGGATCAAAAAAAGAACTTAGGGATACACACACCCTATTTTTCAGATGCAATGATGAATCTGGTGAAAAGCGGTGCCGTAACCAACTATCGTAAGTCCCTGTACCGGGGAAAATCCGTTGCCTCCTACGCAATAGGGACACCGGCGTTGATGCACTGGTTGGATCGTAACCCGCTTGTAGAATTCCAGAGTGTCGAACAGGTGTTCGATCCCATCCAGATCGGCCGCATCCCTAATTTTGTGGTGGTCAATGAAGCGAACAAAGTAGATCTGCTAGGACGAATTGCCTTTCCCGCAGGCAAAAATGACATCACCTCGGGGCCCGGAAAGAGTGCAGACCTTTTTGCCGGAGCCGAAATGTCTCCTGGTGGACGAAACATTATCGGCCTGCCCAGCAGGAATACCAAGGGAAAGCCCAATATCGTGGTCATGCTGCGAAGCTTTCGTAATCAGTTTCACAATCGTGAATCCATCGACGCCGTTGTAACCGAATACGGCATTGCCAACCTGAAATGGCGTACTATCAGAGAAAGAGCCCAGGCGTTGATCGACATCGCCCACCCGGATGACAGAAAGAAACTGGTGGAAGATGCCAAAGCAAAAAGAATTATTTTCCTGGATCAGATTTTTCTCTCGGACAGCGCCCGTCTGTATCCCAGTGAGGTTGTTAGCGAACATGTGATGAAGAACGGGCTGCCGGTTCGCTTCAGGCCCATCAAACCGTCTGACGAAGAGGCCATGCGTCGCTTTTTTTACCGCTTTTCCAAGCAATCCATATACCGTCGATTCTTTTTTCCTGTTTCAACCATGCCGCATAACAAAATGCAGGCCTACGTCAATGTCGACTACCGCAGTGAAATGTCTGTAGTGGCCTTGATCAATGAACCCGGACAGGAAATAATCATCGCTGAAGCAAGATATGCGGGAGACGAGGAAACCGGCTTCGGTGATCTGGCCTTCTTTGTGGACGAAAAATATCAGGGACTGAGGATTGCGCCGTATCTCTATGACTTGCTGACCCGCCTGGCAAAGGAGCGAGGGCTGAGGGGGTTTACGGCTGAAGTGCTGCAGGAGAACAAGGGTATGCTGAAGGTCTTTGAGAAAGGTGAACTGCCTATGGAAGCTTTATTAAAAGACGGTATTTACAAGCTGAAAATGCCCTTTAATGAACCGCAATAGCGAGCGTATTCCCCGTAGCGACTCGACTTGAGCTTGCCGACAAGTCTTACTGCGGGGTTAGCGAGCGAATCTAAATTAGACAAAATTCCTTACGGTCGAAGAGCCCTCGCAGCTTGCTGCAAGGACTCTTCAATAGTTGTGATTTGATGAAAGACCCTATGAAATATG
>JAOZSO010000288.1:0-4996 GCA_029939655.1 Desulfobacterales bacterium | reverse complement strand
GGATTCTTATTCATTACCTGTCAGAATACCAATTTCTTGAATCAAATAATCAGCAAAAAAAGTTCCGGACCAAAGACGCAATTCATTTCTTTGCCCTGAATTTTTTAAAAATGGTTCAACATCACTTTTGGCCAAGCCAAAATCAATCTCTTTGATCTTTTTGGATATCAGTTCAACAAGTTTATCTTTGGTCAAAACCTCGGAAGAGTTAATATGGCCTGTTTGTATCATTTTATTTTTTAGATAATACAGGTCACATGGAATATTTTTCTTCACGAACCATATTAAATCATACCAGTCCCGTCCCTTAATATTGGTTCTTATGGTTCGGCATAGCAAAGCATGCATTTTGCCTGCAAACAAACTGGGCAATGTCATGGTTTTAATGGTAAACGGAATTGGATGGAGATGATATTTTAGGTCACTTGTAAAACCGATAGCAGGATCTTGATCAATTTCCAATTTGATCTTCATTACAGCACTTTTATGTGTTTTCAAATTTGAATCAATTTTTAATAAATGGATCAATGTATTTGCTTTGATGAAAGCGGAATCTATGGTGCTTTTTCCCTTCCTGTTTTTTTCTTCTGTAGAAACCTCAAAACCCCAAAATTCTAGTTCTGACTTTACCGCTCCAAGATATTTTCTAATATCAAATTCCTTTTCCGGCTGAATCAATGAAAAATCCAGATCCTCAGAGAAACGTTCCAGCTTATGTAGAATCCGTAACGCGCTTCCGCCGTAAAAAACAGCCTTTTCATAGAACTTTGACCGCCATAAACCAAGCAAAGCGATTTCTTGTATTATTTCTTTCAGCGCATTCTCATGATCATGAATCGTATCTAATTCATACCTGCTTAGCATCTGTTCAATTTTCTTATCAAACATAACTTTCCTTTAAGCAATGAAGCAGTAGTTTTAGACTTGGCTTTTGATATCCAGCATTGATTTCTTCTAATAAAGAAAGATCAAGATTCTTGTAAACACTGAAATCCAATCGCATTAATTCGAGGAATTCTATCATTTCTTTTGTCGTTGAAATATGAGTTTGCCTCGCTGTAATATCGCATAGTGCCTTTTCAGGGGAGGCAATTAAAAAAGCTTTTTGATCTCCTGCGTCTTCAAGCTTAACCCCAATGCTGAACGCTGCCTTTGGACAATACAAATAAGAAAACCTGCCAACCGGGGTTTCAAACTGCTTCTTTCTCTTTGTTGTCATGCTGATAATGAGTTCAACACGTTCCGGTATCATGTTCCAGAATGCCAGGGAGGTTTGACCTGTGATATAAGAGGGTCCATAAATCAAATTAGCCAAGACAAACTTGTTGTAAGGTTTATTATACTCCCTGCCCAAAACATAAAGACCCTTCTTAATCCTTATGATATCCTTATCCTTGATAAGACCTCTGATCTTGTCTCTTGGCTTCTTGTAATCCCTTAAAGCGTGCAACAGCAAATTGTAATCAAATTCCGCAGGGAGTTGAATTAAATTCTTCATATATCAACCAATATGTCTAAAAATTTGGACTTACTGGATTATCAATAAGTTTAAAACAAAAAATTGTCAAGAAGATTATAAATGCCAAATCATACAATCACCACAGTAATGAAATCTCCCGGATTGACTAAATCTCAATACTCTCCATTAATTGTAATATTGAAATTTGCATATGAAATCTTCGATGATGAATTCATGATTCCTGATGTGGAGAGTATGCAGATCGAATTAATGATAAATTCCTTGTAACAAGATATATGGATATCTGAATGCACTTGTTTTTCAGGAGCTTTGGATTGCAAATCACACAATGAAGAAACAAAAGTTTCTATCAACAGTGGATAATTTAATCGATTTAATTTCAAACAGAGTGAATATCTTACTTTTTAGATTGGAATTACAAACATATAGTAATTGAATCTAAAATCCAACCTATTGAAAAATGTGGTAGATTAGCATATGAATGATACAATTGTAGAACAACCATACTTTGAGAAGATTTCATGACAGCCGAAACAAGCACTGTACCCATAATTTACACCAAGCTGCACCGCCCGCCGGTAGCAAGCGACCATTTGCGCCGGCAGCATTTATTGGACCGGCTCAACCAGAACCGTCATCGCCCGCTGACCCTGCTCTCCGCACCGGCCGGTTACGGCAAGACCACCCTGATGAGCTGTTGGCTGGAGTCGTGTGATGTCCCCAGCACCTGGATATCCCTGGATGAGAATGACAATGACCTGAAAATATTTCTGGCCTATTTTCTGGCGGCGGTTCAGCGTATTTTTCCTGATGCCGTCCGGGAAACCCAGGCTATGTTGAATGCTGTCGAGCCGCCGACATTGCAGATTTTGGCCCGCAGCTTGATCAACGAACTTGATCAGATTGAAAAAAACTTCATTTTGGTGCTGGATGACTATCACATCATTAATGATAAAGAGGTGCAGGATCTGCTCATCGAACTGCTGAAATATCCTCCCAGCCCCATGCATCTGGTCCTGGCAACCAGGCGCGATCCAGCGATACCGCTCACTCTAAACCGTGCCCGGAGCCGGATGACCGAAATCCGCATCCAGGATCTGCGCTTTTCGGCTGAGGAAACCACTGCATTTCTCCAGGGGATGCTGGGTGTACCGGTCGACGACGCTACAGCAGCCGTACTGAAAGAAAAGACCGAAGGCTGGGTTGTCGGCCTGCGTCTGGCAGCCCTTTCCATGCGCCACCGGCTAGGTCTGGAGCACATTGTGGCCAACTTGCCGGAGGACAACCGTTACGTGATGGACTATCTGTTAGCCGAGGTCCTTTCAAACCAACCGGAAGGCATCCTGGAATACCTGCTGGTAACCGCCATCTTAAATCGCTTCTGCACTCCGCTGTGCGATGCCATATGTGATCCGGGCGATCGGTCGTTGACGTGTAAAATAGGTGGAAAACAGTTTATTAAATGGCTGAAAACGTCCGACCTGTTTGTGGTCCCTCTGGATGACCAGGGTCGGTGGTATCGTTACCACCACCTGTTTCAGAAACTCTTGCAGGATCAGTTAAAACGCAAATTCAGCCCGGATGATATCGCAGTATGCCACAAGAGAGCCGGCGTCTGGTTTAATGAGAACGCACTTGTTGAGGAAGCGCTTTGTCACACGCTTGAAGGTGGTGACACGGAAGGTGCGGCGCGGCTGGTGGTGCAACACCGCAATGACGCCATGAACCAGGAGCAGTGGCATCGCCTGGTACGCTGGATGGGGATGCTGCCCGCCAACATCATCGAAAAGTTTCCGGAGCTGCTTATCACACAGGCGTGGTCTTTCTGGAATCGCATGCGACTTCCGGAAATGGCAGCTGTGCTGGATAAGGCCGAACCTCTTCTGGCGGCCATGTCGTCAGATTCAGCGAAGACCACAGAACTGCAGGGTGAACTCTATGCCATGCGCAGCATTCAGCATTATTTGTCCGCTCCCTGCGACGGTCCACGAGCACTTGATTATGCCCGGCTGGCCGTGACGAAAATCTCTCGCCATCAATACAGTGCGCGAGGCTGTGCTATGATCGTGCTGGCTATGTCGTATCAGATGACAGGGGACATTGGCCGAGCAAATTCTGTGGTGCTCAAGGCGCTCAACGAAAAAGAAGCCCGGCGCACAACCCAGCATACCCGAATGCTGACCACCCTCGGTTTTCTCCAATGGCTGGAAGCTGACCTGGTTCAACTCGAGCAGACCGCCCAGGAGCTGTTTAAACTCGGCATGGAGTTCAAACTTACCGAGAGCTCGCAGATTGCAAGGTATTTTCTGGGTGTTTGCCATTACTGCCGAAACGATCTTGGCTCAGCGGAAGAACACCTGGCTGCAATCATAAAATCCACCAATATCCGGAATGTCTTCAATTTCACCCATAGCGCTTTTGCCCTGGCCCTGGTCTATCAGTCACAAGACCGACCTTCCAAAGCCCGGGAGATGAACCGGATGGTTATCAAACATTCTTTGGAGACCGGTCATACGGCCATGCTACAAATGGCCACTGCATTTGAGGCAGAACTGGCTGTTCGGCAGGGAAATTTTGCTGAAGCAAACCATTGGGGAAAAAGATTTGATCCGGAACCGTTCCGTGCAACCCATCGATTTTACATGCCGCAACTGACGATGGCCAAAGTGCTTCTGTTTAAGGGAACGCCCGAGAGCCAAGAAAGAGCCGTAACCCTGCTTACCCAACTGCACGAATTTTTTACAACCACCCATAACACCCGTTTCCTGATCGATGTACTATCTCTCCAGGCTCTGTTGTCTGATGCCCGGGGTGATGAGCCAAATGCGCTGTCGGTGCTTGGCAGGGCAATCATCCTGGCAGAACCGGGTGGATTTATTCGTCCTTTTCTGGACCTTGGACCGAAAATGGCGGATCTTTTAAATCGATTGGCCAAACAGAATATGGACATTAAATATGTGGGGCAACTCCTGACCGCTTTCAGGAAAGAGGGTAACTTCACGGTGTCAACGGCATCCGATGCACAACCCCTCACGCCCCTGTCTTCAAGTCATCCTTACATGGATGAAACGCTTACTAAGCGCGAGCTTGAGATCCTATCCCTGCTGACGCAGCGGCTGAAAAACAGGGAGATCGCCGACAAACTTTTCATATCCCCCGAGACCGTCAAACGACACACCATCAACATCTACGGCAAACTCAACGTCCATACCCGACAGAATGCGGTAACCAAAGCCAACGCGTTGGGGATGCTGAAGTCGTAGTTTTTTACTTCGAACCCTCAGCAACGCAGGATCTGAAGTTCTCCGGCTTTCCCGCAAGGGTAAACAACATGGCAAAATAGACGCCATCCTTAGAATTCACCTGGTGGAGTATCCAGAAAATGGCGCTATTGCAACGGTATTGTATATAATAACAGCTTATTATCTATACTTTGCCATGTTGTTTATGCAACTATGGGGTAATTTTATCTAGTTATGTAGCGTTCTCTTAAAACATTTCTCAACTTTTCAGTAT
>JAOZSO010000287.1:0-5003 GCA_029939655.1 Desulfobacterales bacterium | reverse complement strand
GAAGATAGTTGACAGTTTATTCAATATATTGTGGACCAAGGAACAGATATGAAACCTGAGATAAGAGAATACTATACGTAACAAATGCCGTTAGAAATGTGTACCATAGAGAATGTTGGGATTAAAGCCCTCCCCGCCGATAGACAATCTTTCCATCAAAAATAGTAATGTCCACTTGTGTGTCATGGATCTGCATGGGATTCACATCAAAGATATTACGATCCAGAACGATCATGTCCGCCTTTTTCCCTGGTGTCAGTGTACCCAGTTCCTGTGATCGACCGTAAAATTCCGCCGGAACCGTGGTGTAACCTTGAATTGCCTGTTCCACGCTGATCCGCTGATCCGGGTACCACCCGTTTTCCGGCGTGCCGTCCCGGCGCTGCCGCGTGACGGCGGCATGAATTCCCACCAGGGGACTCGGATCACACACCGGTGCATCGGAACTGAACATTATTGGAATGCCGGCATCGATCATCTCTTTGTAGGCGTAGGTATGCCGTCCGCGAGGCCCCACGGACTCATCGATCATATTGATATCCAGAATCATGTTGTGAGGTTGAACGCAAGCGGCTACACCGAGTTTTGCCAGGCGTGTGATGTCCTCGGAGCGGATCATCTGGGTATGTTCGATACGGTGAGGAAGCAGCGGGGGATCGTAACGATTTTTATCATCGCGTGCGCGTGTTTTTGCCAAATCTTCAAACAGAGTAATGATTTCACGGTTGGTCCGGTCTCCGATGGCATGGATGATGACCGCGAGTCCTGCTTTTTCGGCTTTTTGAACGGCACGTTTCAGTTCAACCATGGATGACAGGGGCATACCGTATTCGGCGTCCAGATAGGGTTCGAGCATCCAGGCGGTTCGTGCGCCCATGCCGCCGTCGGCAAAGTATTTAAGGTGCCCGATACGAAGGCGGTCGTTGCCCATACCGGTTCTCAGTCCTAAAGCGGCAGCTTCTTCCAGGCGTTCACCTGGCAGGCTGACCCAGCATCGCAAATTGAGCTCATCTCTTTCATTTAACAACTGCCATGCCTTTAAGGCGGTCGCACCTTCAAGCCCTCCCATGAGCCGGACATCATGGATACCTGTCAAGCCCAGTGAATGCAGGTGAGAAATGCCGTCCCGCATGGCCGCAAGGATTTCTTCGCTGTCAGGCTCGGGGATGACAGCCTTGATCAGATTAGGCGCCAGTTCTCGTAGAATACCCGTGGGCTCTCCCGAGGCATTTTTTTCGATGACACCGTCTTCGGGATTCCGGGTGTCCTTTCCGATACCAGCCAGGTTCAATGCCATGGAGTTCACGGCAACAAGATGAAGATCACAGCGCCAGAGTGCCACGGGGTGGTTCGGTGCAACAGCATCCAGACGGCTTCTGTCGGGCATGGTGTGTTCAGACCAGTCTGACTCGTTCCAGCCCTGGCCTAAAATCCAGTTTCCGCCAGGCATTGTCCGGGCAGCTTTATTTACTTTTTCAAGGAGTTGTTCCAGGGAAGTCTCGTTTGCCAGCTCGAGCTGATTTCTCCCCATGGCCCAGTCGTAAAAATGGAAATGAGAATCCATCATTCCGGGTAAAACCAGTCTTCCTTCGAGATCGATTCTCTCCGTGGAAGAATCCGCGATAGCCGAAATCACTTTATTATCGCCAATCGCCATGATTCGCTTGCCCTTGATGGCTATTGCCTGGGATCGTTGGTTGTGTTTGTCCATGGTGCGGATTACACCGTTCAGCATTACAAGGTCTGGACTAGGTGAGTGAGGGGTCATATTAAGAATCCTTTTGGAAACGGGTCGTTGTCATCTACGACGAACTGATGATAACCGGTTATCTGGGCATTTCCCCGAATCTGGCCTACGATACCGGCAAATTTGTCCACAGAAAGTGTTTTGACGATGCGTCCTTCGAACACCGTTCCCAGGGGCCCGGCATTTTTATAAATCTCACCAGCGCTCAGCTTCCCACTGTGGTGGAGCAGCGTCATTCTGGCCGTGGTGCCGGTGCCGCATGGAGAGCGATCCATGTTGGACTCGCCGTATATCACCACGCTCTTGCCGCTTCCCGATTGGGGGTCATCATCATAGAATTGCGTGACATCCACGGTGTTCACCTCCGGTCTTTCGGGATGGTAGACACGGAGTGTCCGGTTGGCGGCCTCGATTACTGCCATCCCCAAGGGGATAAGCTGATGGCTGTTCTCCGGGACCAGGTCTATGCCGATGGACCGGGCCGACACCATGGCGAAAAATCCGCCCACGCAGACCAGGTCCACAAGAACCTTCCCGAATCCGGGGATTTCGAGTTCACGGCCCATATCGAAAACAAATGAAGGCACCATCTCGATGGCCACGGATTCCACATGACCAAAGCGGATCCGGGTGTGCGCTTCCAGTGGGCCCGACGGGGTATCAACGGTGATCACCGTATCACCGTCAGCACGAAGAGCCCCGACCTCGATCAGGGTAGCTACAGCACCGATGGTGGCGTGACCGCACAGATAGGGATAACGACGGGCGTCCATGTAAAACAGGCCGAAATGTCCGTCCGGGCTGACGGGCTCGGTCACCACGGCAGCCATGATTCCCCGATGTCCCCTGGGCTCGCGTGTCAAAAGCATGCGGACATGATCGTAACGGGCTTCAAAACGGTCCCGTTTGTCCTTCATTGTGCTGCCGGGCAGGGTGCCCACGCCGCCAATCAGCAGCCGGGTGGGTTCCCCCTGGGTATGAGAATCGATGGTAATGATTCTTTTCGGAAACCTGCCGGTGAAGCCGTTTTCGATCTGATCCAGTTTCAGCATACACAGACTCCCTTTCCTGGAACCTAAGGTGAGCGTTTCAAATTTTAAGAATATAGGAAATAAAAACAAAACCTGAAAACAGCAGTGTCTGTTTTCAGGCTCCAGGCCCAACAATTGATGGTAATACGTTCAGCCGGTTCATTCCATGGGAATCAAGTGGCAGTGGTGTGGCGATACTTGTACGCTGACCTGCTCGCCGATGTCGTAGATGCGTGTTCTCATCATGCTGATGACATGAATTTCGCGGTCGGCACTCAGCTCAATGAAGTAACTGACCTCTCCTCCCATGTAGCTGCGGTCTTTGATGCGGCCTTGAAAGTGGTTCATTCCCTCAACCGGTTTGAATTCATCCTTGGGAAAGGCGTCGAACCGCTGCGCGCGGACAACCATTTCCACCTGGTCACCTTTCGAGAACCTGCCTTTATTTTCTGCAAAGAGAATATCGCCGGTCTCAATTTTAACGTTTATGTGATGGTTGTCGACAGCGACGATTTCGCCCTGAATGAAATTGGAATGGCCCAGAAAGTCGGCCACAAAATGGTTGGCCGGTTCATTGTAGACAGATTCAGGGTTGCCCTCCTGCTGCTTGCGGCCATCTTTCATGACGAGGATTTTGTCAGACATGCTCAAGGCTTCACGCTGGTCATGGGTAACAAAAATGGTGGTGACGCCTATCATCGCCTGGAGGTTGTCCACTTCACGCCGCATCTCCTCCCTAAGGTTTTCGTCCAGGGCGGAAAGGGGCTCGTCCATCAGCAGGACATCCGGTTCAATCACAATGGCCCTTGCCATGGCAATACGCTGCTGCTGGCCGCCGGAAAGCTGGCTCGGCATACGATTCTCAACACCGGGCAGACGAACCATTTCCAAGGCGCGCGTCACCTTTCCCTTGATATCTTCCTTGGGCACATCCCGGTATTTGAGACCGAAGGCCACATTTTCAAAGATGGTTTTGTGGGGGAACAGGGCATAGTTCTGAAATACCATCCCAAGGTTTCGTTTATGGATCGGTGTGTCGTTGATCCGAACGCCTTTGATGAAAATATCGCCTTCGGTGGGCTCTTCCAGCCCTGCCACCATACGCAGCAAGGTGGTCTTCCCGCATCCGGAAGGGCCCAACAGCGTTACCAGACTCCCCTCTTCGATGTCAAAATCCATTTTTTCAACGGCAACAACCTTACCGAACCGTTTCAGGATACCTTTGAACTGCACAATGGGCTGCTTTTTGTTGGTCGCCAATTATCCTGTCTCCCTGATCATGTTTGACGGTCTCGTAAAAAGTCCAACTTCTGCGTTGTGCTGCATTCCGTAATCATTCAACGTACGATAAGTACGCCTCATGCTTGAAGACGTCGGCCCCTGTCAGTTGCTTTTTATGGATCGACACTAACTGCCAGCCTTGATCCTGTCCCATTTCTCCGTCCATTCTAACTGATTGGTATTCCAATAAGCTGGATTGGCAAACAGGTACCCGTCCAGTTTGCCGGTGGGATCAAAGGCCGGCATTTTCTTGATTTTGTCCGTCAATGTCACTTTGGACGGATCCAGACTGGGTGGATAATTCTGCCCCTCGGCCACAGCAATGGCAGCAGCCGGCTCCAGCATGAAATTGAGCAGTTTCTGAGCGATCTCCATATCGGTGCCCTTCAGGACGAAGAGATACTCCATCCAGGAGTAGGTGCCCTTGGGGGAGAGATACCCGATGGGGTGACCTTCCTGCTGAAGTGCGGCCACGCGTCCGGACCAGGCTACCGTGGCATAGATTTCCCCATTGGCCAGCAGGCTCATTAACTCGGCGCCTGAACTCCAATATTTCTTCATCAAGCCACGCTGTTCACGCAATGCCGCCCATATGGCTTTCAGGTCGGTAATGTTGTTGGGGCTCTGGCCGGTGTGCAGTGCTGCATACCACATGTTGGTTCTAAAGTCGCCGCCCCAACTGCCCAGTTTGCCTTTCAGGCTTTTGTCCCACAGCAATGAGGCACCAAGCTTTTCGGCCTTTTCTTTGCTGATATACTTGCTGTTGTAGGCGATACCGGTCTGTCCCAGGTCATAGGGGACGGCCGAGAGGGTGCCCTTGGTGATAGCCCGTAAGGGCTTGATCATTGATTCCATGACATTTTTCAGATTGGGAATTTTCGATTCATCAAGTACCGAAGCAAATCCCAAGTCTGCATAGCGGGCATAGTCGAAGACGGCGCTTA
>JAOZSO010000024.1:14784-17914 GCA_029939655.1 Desulfobacterales bacterium | reverse complement strand
CAGGTTTGGGTTCAGCTGTGATCTCCAATAAGTATCCAAGGGCTGCCAAAATGTTTTAAAGATAGTTGATGAATACTATCAATCAGAATCGGCAAACGACGATTCCAGGTGACACCGCTCTTGCATAACAGCACTTTAGGGTTAAACGCTTTGGAAGTATTTTATCGAATCAGGACGACAGAAAACGATCATAAAATCGGATCAGTGGGTTATTGGAAGAAAGGTGGGTCATACTACCGCGAAGCGGTTGAGTTCTATGCATTGAATGGATTATTTCGGATAATCAGGTTTGAAATAGAATGGGGATGGCGGTATAGAGAGGTACGTGGCTACCAAAAAGCCGAAAGCGTTCCGGACGAAAACTGGGTGCTCATCAATCACAAAAATTAGGATGAGAAAACAGCGCTCGGTGAATGAATGGCAGTCCAACTGGAAAACCGCAGGAAAAGATCCCTTTTCAAGCCTTCTGATCAATGTGGCCAACTCATTGGGGAAGGATTACCGAATGCATTAACGATTTTCAACAGCCGCCTTAGCGCAGTTTTCAGCCCCCCGATATGGCAAGCCCAGCTAGGACCAAATTAAACGGGGGGGACATACAGCTAAAACTCAGGCAATCTATTAGTGAGGTGGAGGTTCCCATGACCGATAAGCTGGAGGCTCAAGAGCTCAAAACCCTGGTACAATCAGTCTTTTCCCTGACTCAAGACGACCGCCATCTTTTGTTCATAGTGGATGTCCCCGATGACAAACTGCCCGACAACGAACTTTGGCGCACTCGCCGCGGCTTGGCACAAGGATGGTACAAAGAGTTGGATGCTGTAAAAACTGATCTGGGCTTGGAGAGTGTGGGGTTGCTAGCCTACCCCAACGTACATTCCAACAATGCGGATCTGCCTCCGTGGGGTGTTTTGGTGGATGCAGAGTTAGAGGACCTGACTGCCGACATACTGGCTGGTATGGATAAACGCGTTGCCATCGAAGACATTCTGGCCGATGTTCAGATCGTCATGGCACCCACACAGCTTTCCACCACCGCGCCGTTGAAGCTGCTCGCTACAAAACACAACTTTCGAGCTGCCACCATGCCAGGTTTCTCACCGGCCATGGTGCCCGCCCTGCGTATCGATTACAGCAAAGTCAACAGCAGGGTCAACCGCATCAGCGATGAGGTGACCCGGGCCCAAGCCCTGGACATTCACTTCACAGTAGACGAAAAGGAGAGATGCGATATTCACTTCGACCTGCGTCACCGGGAAGGGCACGCCTCGGGCGGTCGTTTCCCCCAGATGGGCGTTGCCGGCAACCTACCCTCGGGCGAGTGCTATATCGTCCCTTATGAGGGCGAGTTGCAAGATACCTCCCAATCCAGTGGTGTCATGCCGGTTCAATTGGGTGACGAAGTGGTGTTCTATCGCATCGAGAAAACAAAGCTGTTGAAATTCTCAGCCAGGGCGCCCATTCCGAAGCAGAGGCGCAACGCATTAAAGACGAACCGGCCTATGCCAACATCTCGGAACTGGGCTTCGGGGTCCTAAAAGATTTCGGACTCACCCCCATAGGCGTGACCTTGCTAGATGAAAAGCTGGGGTTGCACATTGCTTTTGGCCGCTCGGACCACTTTGGTGGTGCCGTGGGCGTCAAAGACTTCTCCAGCCCCGAGGCCGTTGTGCATATCGATCGTATCTATATTCCCGAGACAGCACCCCGTATCCATGTGGATGCCGTCAATCTGATCTACCCTGACGGCAGTTCCCTCGAACTTATGCGAGATGGGGAGTACACAATTTTCTGAACTCTGTGCTGCGAGGAGGTGAAAGGTTAGATATTCTGCCGATTATAGCAAATGATGGAACTCAAGGATATCTTCAATCTCCGCTTTATTCAAGCCACAGTTTTTTACCCACTGCAGTCTCCGCCTCGGCGATGGTCTCGGGCAGCAGCACTCCGCGTCCCAGGATCAGGTTTTCGCGGGGGGCAAACAGCACTGCCACTTCCTGGCCTACTTCGGCCTGGGCTGATGAAACCGGAATTCCGGTCTCCAAGGATAGTAGTGTAATCAGATCCGGGAAGCTGGCCCGGCGTTCAGCCTGGTATTCCAAGGTCATGAACTCATTCCAGAAAGTGAGCTCCATCTTTTCATCGCCAATAACCGTGAGCTCGCCAACATCGTAACCGCCAACGGTGGCCAGGTTGATCTGATCAATGCGGCCTTGGCAGATGATTTCGCCTTGCAACTCACCCAGCACAGCCTGGATAATAGCCTCGGCTCCTTGAGCCCGGGAAGCCATCATAGCCTTGCCAATGCTCATGGCATGCTCCACCGCGCCAATCGCCGCATTTTCACGCAAGTATGCGGCGCTTACCGGGTCGCGCATAACCGCCACCAGACCGCCTGCCTCCACTGCGGCGTGCCGGATCATATTTGCGGTGTACTGTAAGGAGCCCTTTGCAGCAACCTCCAGGTAGCGGCCCAGTTCAGGATTTCCTCCAACCCCGGTCTGGCTGGAAACATAGTCCTTCACCCGGTGCAGCCCCATCGCGCCCATGAGCCCGGTGGGGTGGGCCCGTCCGTTGTTGGGGGCGTCCACCACCGGTAGCCCGGTGGCTGCGGATTCGATCCAGCCATTCACTCCGCTGCCTGCGCCGTTCTCATTGCAAATAATGCCGGCCAGCTTATTGGAATTCCGCTCTTGAAAAAGCTCCAGGGCCCGGATGTGATCCACCGGTCTGACCATTTTTTCCTTGGCTGCCGGCGCACCTACCGCCGATGCGGTGATGACCAGATCATCGTCATCCAATTGATCAAGGGCTATTAAGGTAGGAGTGCCCAGGTTAACAGCCAAACCGGCATTGTGCATTCCACCTTCAATGGAGCCGCCGCCGCCGCCGCCCAACACGGCCCCGCCTAATACGGCGGCCTCGCCGTCTGCCAGTTTTAATTTTTTAATATCCATATCAATTTACTCCTTTTGATCGCACAGCGGTGCGGCAATAACCGTCAACCCGTTTACCCTGTGGCAATCGGATAACTGAATCACAATATATAACGGCAGCGATGGTTGTAAGTTTTATATATTTGGAATTGTTCCACTTTGGTCACACTATGAATTTTGGGCAATTCTTCGAA
>JAOZSO010000024.1:3029-14774 GCA_029939655.1 Desulfobacterales bacterium | reverse complement strand
ATCAAAACGCCCGGTGACGCAGACTGCAGAGATGACTCCCTTTAAGTCCTTGAGCTGGCGAGCGATACGGGCGGCTTGATCAGGCATCGTATTGAGGCCGAAATAGCAAGTGTAGTGTCCCGGCATGGCAGAGGGATTTACTATGGCCGCGATGCGCAATACACCCTGGTCGAGGAGCTTGTTTACCCGGGACCTCACTGTGTTCTCGGCAACGCCCAGGTTTTTGGCGATTTCCTTGAAGGTCTTCCTGCCATTGGACAAATGGCGGATAATTTCGATGTTGATTGCATCCATCAAGGAGGTGCGGTTTTTTTTGGTGTTGGCCATGTGTATTCCCTCTGCCTCTACTATTGAAAGAAGCCGCTAAACGGCCCTCCACATGTTGTAAACTTCTTTAGAAAAAAGCCTGCCTCCTGTAGAACAAGCGATCAAACGTGCCTTACTGCGTTATCCATTATTAAGGATAAAGATTGGCTCAAGAGGGAAGTGCCTCCGGCAGCCAAATGAGCTTCTACACTTTCAATGGCGTCGCAGTATTCGCTGAAATTGCGGAACCGGTTTGTTAATCCAGCAAGTCCAAGCAATGCATTACGAGTCCATCCAAAAACGCCTTCCGCTCCTCATCGCTGAGCATGCTCCCTTCCGCCGATTCGATTATACGAGCCTTGATGTCCTGCAACCGGGGGCTGGACAGATCATGCTTGTCCAGGATTTCCACCAGTTCTCTAACCATGCCCATCACGCGCAAGGCCCCGTAGGAGGACGGCTCTTCCACCAGGTTGCTGGCTGCGGTAAGGGAGGCCACGGTAAGCTGAAAAATACTTTGTTCCAGGGCGGCTTTATCCATCATATTTCTCCCACCAGATGATTTCCTCGAACTTGCGGGCTGGGGGCTTGGGGTCTTTGCCGGGGAGCCCCAGGCTCACCAGTAAGTGAGGCTGCCAACCCTTGGGAAGGTTCAACACCTTGGCCACGCCCTGAGCATGAAATGAGGCGATAACGCAACTACCAAGGCCCATAGCCTTAGCGGCAAGCATGATGTTCTGCGCGGCCATGGCCGAGTCCATCTTAGCTATGGAATCCGGTCTCATGTTCCCTTCCTTGCGCTCCACCAAGTTCATATCATGGGCAATGGCGATCACGGCCGCAGGCTTGCCGCTCATTCCGGGGCTGACCATCTTGACCTTCTGCACGCTGGCAGGTTCACTGGCCACCACAAAACGCCAGGTCTGGCGGTTGCCGCCGGAAGGGGCCCACACCGCGGCCTCCAAGAGTTGCATAAGCTGATCCCGACTTACAGGATCTCCTGAGAACTTGCGTACGCTACGCCGTTTCTTAATAGCTGCCATCACTTCCATAGTTCACAATTCCTAATTGATCCTCAATTTCGTTTGTGGAGATCCCAATATTTCTGGTAGATATTTTTAAGCATAATATGGATTGAAATATTCTTAGCTTCCATAAAACAATGAATCAAAATGCATTATATGTCAACTTAATCATTAAATTTTGCGTATTATTATTTTATTGATAAATTTATTGACATATAATTAGGATTAGGCTTAAAAATAAGCATTGCAAAATAGAACACCTCAAAAAAGAGAGTGATACATTGGACCGGTCACATTCAACTTTTTATAGGCAAGAGACAATATGCTGCTAAAAGAGATAATTGAAATATGCGATCTGATGGACAATCCAAAGGCCTGCGGAAATTCGCTGGATGAGCTATTCAACGGCCTGGATATCCCTGACATTGAAATCGAAACTCTGCATGGCGAAAATGGCAAGACTGACGTCGTACATATTCTGGTGCCTGGCGTCCTGGGCAAAACCGCGGGCGGCAGCGCACCCACTTTGGGCATCCTTGGCACCTTGGGCGGATTGGGTGCGAGGCCAGAGGCCATGGGCCTAGTCTCCGATGGGGACGGGGCCTTTGTCAGCATGGCAGCCGCGTTGAAGCTGGCCAGGATGCGCACTCGGGGCGATATCTGCCCTGGCGATGTGATCATCTCAACCCACATCTGCCCGGATGCCCCCACCCAGCCTCACGAGCCCACGCCCTTCATGGGCAGCCATGTTGGAATCTTTGAGCAGATAAAAGCCGAGATAGATCCTCAGATGGACGCCATCTTATCGGTGGATGCCACCAAAGGCAACCGGGTGGTCAACCACACCGGCTTCGCCATCAGCCCCACAGTGCATGGCATGTATATTCTGCGCACCAGTGAAGATCTGCTGCGGATCCAAGAGTCGGTGACTGCCGATCATCCGGTGGTCTTTCCCATCACTACCCAGGACATCACCCCTTATGGCAATGGCGTCTACCATTTAAACAGCATCATGCAGCCCTCAGTGCTGGCCCAGTGCCCAGTAGTGGGCGTCGCCATCACGGCAAAAAGCCCTGTGGCCGGATGCGCCACCGGAGCCGCCATGCCCCTAAGCCTGGAGCTTGCCACCCGGTTTTGCGTGGAGGTTGCCAAGAGCTTCACTGCGGGCAATTGTTCGTTCTATGACCAAGAGCAGTATGCCCTGCTGCAAAAACTTTACGGATCCATGGACCACCTGCGCACTGGGGGTAGTGAATAATGCCTCGCTTGGGAATCGTCACGGTGGGTCAAGCTCCGCGTACCGACAACACCCCCCAGATAGTCGCCATGCTCGGTGATGGGGTGGAAATTTTGGAGTTAGGCGCCCTGGATGGAATGACAGCTGAAGAGCTAAAGGATATGGCTCCGGCTCCGGGTGAAAGCAGATTGGCCACTCGGCTGGCCAATGGCTCGGAGATCATCATCTCCCACTACAAAACAGTGCCCCTATTGCAAAAGTGCATAACCCAATTGAATCAGCAGGGAGTCGATCTGATCTTGCTGCTCTGCACGGGTCATTTTCCCCGGTTTGAATCCCAGGCCCTGGTCCTAAAGTCCCAAAGAATCGTGGACCATGCCTTGGAAGCAGTGCTGGGCCCGGAGCGCACCCTGGGTATCTTTGTACCACTGGCCGAGCAAGCCCAAGAAATGGCGGCCAATTTAAAGCACATCACACCCAAGGTGGCGGTAGTAAACGCCAGTCCGTATCAGGATGCCTCTCATTTAAAGGAAGCAGCCAAAAAAATGGCGGCCCATAAACCTGATCTCGTGGTGCTGCACTGCATGGGCTACAATGAAGAGCATAGAAGAATCATGGCTGAAGTATTGAATACGCCATCGCTTGTGGCCAATTCCATCGTGGGCCGCACCATGGCGGAACTGCTCTGTGGCCAAGCCATGTCCGATCAGTAGACAGATACCCTGACAGCCCTTCTCATGCAGGGGTCAGGTTTAGTTTCGGCGCCGGAATATCGCCGGCGCGAGTACTTTCACCATAAAAAGGAAGGATGGGATCTTATGAGAAAGAGATTATTGGTAATCGGATTGGCCTCCTTGCTGTACACCATGTGGGGATTTGGCGGAGTGGCTAATGCTGTGGAAATTGTGGACGGCAAAACATTGTTTGTAATCGGCGGGCGTCAGGCTGCGGATGATATCGATCCCAGTCACAAAACCGACTACTCCCGCCGCATGATTCAGCAAGTTTTTTATGACGGGTTGTTCAAATATGTCGGCAAGTCGGCCAAGATAGAGCCCTGGCTGGCCACCGGCTATGAAGCCAGCGCCGATGCCAAAGCCTGGACTGTCAAGATGGTGAAAAACGCCAAATTCCACAATGGCGATCCAGTCACCGCTAATGATGTGAAGTGGTCCATTGAACGCACCCTGAAACTGAATAAGGGCCCCGCTTGGATGCTCAGCGCCGTATTGGACGTCAAGGACATCACCGTGGTAGATGACTACACCATCAAGTTCCAACTGAAAACTCCCTATGCCCCCTTCATCTCCGTTCTGCCCTGGTTTTATGTCATGAACCAAAAGCAGGTCATGGCCCATGAAAAGGACGGCGACCTTGGCCAGGCCTGGCTCAAGGATAACGAAGCTGGTAGCGGCCCCTATAAAAAGGGTCGTTGGCAGCACGGCGTGCTGTATGAAATGGTCGCGGTGTCGGATTATTGGAAGGGATGGCCTTCTGCCAAACATCCGGACAGCATCATCTTTAAGTTAATTCGCGAGAACAACTCCTTGAAGATCGGCCTGCAAAAAGGCCAGCTGGATATCGCTTCGTCCCTGAGTGCCGACGATTATGACCTTTTGGAAAAATACAAGGGTATCACCGTTACCAGTGACCCCGGCGTTACCACTTTAGCTCTTAAGATGAATACCCAGAAGGGATACACCAAGGATATCAACATCCGCAAGGCTATCAACTACGCCGTCGACTACGACGCAATGCTGAAAACTTTAAACGGCAAGGCAACTCTGGAAGACAGTCCCTTCCCTAACGGCATCAAGGGTCACGTCGCCACCAAAGCCTATCGCCTGGATCTGGCCAAGGCCAAGGAGTTTATGAAGAAAGCCGGCTACCCTGACGGCGGGTTCGAGCTTGAGTATGTGTACGTGCAGGGCCTGGCTTCCGAAAAGAATGTCGGCCTTGTGCTCATGGACAATTTAGCCAAGATCGGCATCAAGATCAAAATGGTTCCGCTCACCTGGCCCAACATGGTCGCCCGTGGTGCCAAAGTGGAAACCAGCCCGGCCCTCATGGCTATCTTTACCACCCCCAAGTTTAACGACCCCGACGCGGTGGCCTATCAGTATCATAAGGAATCCTGGGGACGTTATTATGGAACCTCGTACTATAATAACCCCGAGGTGTGGAAGCTGATTGATGAGGCTCGCAGTATTTCCGACTGGGAAAAGCGTGCCCCCCTGTACGAGAAGATCCAGCATATGATTATGGATGATGCCCCCGAAATCTTCATCATGCTGCCTGACCGTCAGTTCGCCATGCGCAGCTGGGTGAAGGGCTTTAGCTTCTGCCCATTGCGCCTTACCGCCGAAGTGGATCTCTATCCGATTTACATCGAAAAGTAACCCAAAGTATATCAAACCCCATAACGCCGGGCATATTTACCGCCCGGCGTTACTTAAAGCCAGCAGGGCGCCATGTCGTGAGACAATACATTATTAAAAGGCTGCTGCTCATTTTGCTTACCCTGCTTGGGCTAATCACTATAACTTTTTTGGTGGCCCGGGTTGCACCTGGTGACCCCGCACGCGCTGCGGCAGGGGAAGACGCCACCCAGGAGATGGTGGAAACATTACGGGAAGAATTTGGGCTGAACGAACCGCTATATGTGCAATATGCCGAATATATAAAAGGCATTTTTACCGGCAATCTGGGCAAATCCATCCGCACCCAACATATGGTAGCCCACGACCTGGTCCGCTATTTTCCGGCCACTTTGGAGCTCACGATCTTTTCGCTGATCATGGCTGTGCTTTTGGGTATTCCCTTAGGGGTGATCTGCGCGGTGAAAAAAGACAGTATGATCGACCACCTGGCCCGTTTGGTTTCGGTCTCCGGGCTGGCGGTGCCCATGTTTTGGCTGGGGCTTATGTTGCAGCTCATATTTTCCCTATATTTTGACCTGTTCCCCACCGGCGGACGATTAGGCATGCTAACCGTGCCTCCGCCCTCTGTGACCCATTTCTATCTGATAGACAGCCTTTTAGCTGGGCACTGGTCCACATTTAAAGACGCCCTTAGCCATATTTTCCTGCCTGCGGTGGTGCTTTCCTTCCCTGCGTTAGCCAGTATTATCCGGGTGAACCGGTCCGACATGCTGGAGGTGCTCAAGCGTGATTTTATTACCAGCGCCAGGGCCCATGGCATATCCCAGACCCGTATTGTCGGCCAATACGCACTGAAAAATGCCATGATTCCCACCGCCACCATGATAGGGCTTAGGTTTGGCTGGATGCTGGGTGGAACCATTTTGGTCGAAACAGTGTTTGACTGGCCCGGATTGGGAAACTACGCGGTTCAATCCGCGGTATATTCGGATTTTCAGCCCATCATGGGTGCGACTTTGGCCATCGGGCTGAGCTTCATGGTTGCCACATTGATCGTCGACCTCATATACGGCTTATTGGATCCCCGGGTTCGCTACGAATAAAGAAGACTGGTAAATGACTATCAAACGAATTCTGAACGCAACCGGCCCAGACGCCGGGTCTGTTTCACAAAGCGCCTGGACGCAGTGGAAAGAAAAAAGGGAAAGCTCCATCCGGGATATCAGGCTATCCTGGTACCTGTTCCGCAAAAGCCCTACCTCCATGCTGGGCGCGGTCATCGTGGGGGTTTTCCTGCTCACGGTGCTGATCGGCCCCATGATAGTGCCGTTTCCAGAAGATGCCACCGGCACGGTGCATATTGAGCGCAAGCTCATAGCCCCCAACGCAACCCATTTTTTCGGCACTGATGATCTGGGCCGCGACATTTTCACCCGGGTAGTGATGGGTACCCGCATCTCGATGCAGATCGGGCTCATCATCATTCTTGTGGCAATGGGCATTGGCGTGCCTCTGGGTATAACCGCCGGATATGTGGGCGGCTGGTTAGGGGAGACCATCATGCGAGTAACTGATATGTTTCTCTCCATTCCGGGCAGGGTGTTTGCTCTTGCCGTGGTGGGCGCAATGGGGCCAGGTATGGTCAACTGTATCATAGCCCTATCTGTGGTTTGGTGGCCAGGGTATGTACGCCTGGTGCAGGGTCGCACCCTGGCGGTGCGCGAGGAGAGTTTTGTGGAGGCGGCCAGGGCGGTGGGCGCCCAGAAGGGCCGCATAATCTTCAGCCATATCCTGCCCAACTGCTCTTCGGTTATCATCGTGAAGGCATCCATGGATATCGGTATGGCCATATTGGCCGCAGCCGGCTTGGGCTTCATCGGTCTGGGTGCGCAGCCGCCTCTGCCCGAGTGGGGCGTGATGATCAGCGAGGGGCGCAATTTTTTGCCTGACTGGTGGTGGTATGCCACCTTTCCAGGCCTGGCCATCTTCACTACGGTCCTGGGCTTCAATCTTTTGGGTGACGGTCTCAGGGATATCCTTGACCCCCAGAGCAGAGGATAATTCCCATGAACGCGCAAAACCAACAAAACATTTTGGAAATAAAGGACCTTGCCCTTCATTTTGATACTTTTGAGGGCACTGCTAAGGTGCTGGACGGGGTATCCCTGAGTCTGGAACGTGGTGATACCCTGGGGGTGGTGGGCGAGACGGGCTGCGGGAAGTCCATTACCGCCAAGGCAATATTGGGGCTTTTGCCCACGCCACCCGCCCGCATCGTGGGAGGACAGATACTTTTCAAAGGCGAGGATCTGCTGACCAAAAACCAAAAGGAGATCGGGGCGGTTCGCGGAACCCGCATCGCTATGATATTCCAGGATCCCATGACCTATCTGAATCCAGTCTTCAGCATTGAAAAGCAGATGACTGATGTAATTATCCGTCATTCCAAACAAAACAAAAAGCCACTGAACAAAAAGCAGGCCAGGGATAAGGCGGTGGAACTGCTGGAGTCGGTGCAGATCCCCAGTCCCGCGCAGCGCATCGGGGAATATCCTCACGAGTTCAGCGGAGGCATGCGCCAAAGGGTGCTCATCGCCATGGCTCTTTCCGGCGATCCGGAACTGCTCATCGCGGACGAGCCCACCACCGCCTTGGATGTCACCATCCAGGCCCAGATTCTCAGGCTCTTAAAGGGCCTGGTGAACCGTTTGCATCTCTCCATCTTGCTCATCAGCCATGACCTGGGAGTGGTGGCCAAGCTCTGCAAGAGGGTGGCTGTGATGTACGCGGGCAATGTGGTGGAAACCTCAAGCATAGAAAATATTTTCAATAGCCCGCTACACCCTTACAGCAAGGGGTTATTGAACTCCATTCCCAAGCTAAAAAAGCGCGATGCAACCCTGGAGGGCATCGCGGGCAGCATACCCAGCTTCATCACACCGCCGCAGGGATGCCGCTTTGCACCCCGCTGCACCGAGGCAATGGAGCTTTGCCAAAAGGTCAAACCGGTTTTGGCCCAGGTGGAGCCAGGCCACAGTTTCGCTTGTCACCTTTATCCAGCCTGCAGGCCCGCCGATGCCTGAGTTTAAGGTCAAATAGCCATGAATATTTTGGATGTAAAAGATTTGAGCATGCATTTCCCGATCAAGAAAGGACTCTTGCAGCGAACTACCAATGTTGTCAAGGCGGTGCGCAAGGTTAGCTTCACTTTGGAAGCTGGGGACAGCTATGGCGTGGTGGGTGAGTCGGGTTCGGGAAAAACCACCCTGGCCCGTGCAGTGCTCCACTTGCTGAAACCTACCAGTGGCAAAATCTATTTTAATGGTAAGAACCTGACAAGCATGAACGATGAAGAGCTTCGCCAGATGCGCCAACATATGCAGATGGTGTTCCAAGACCCCCACTCATCACTCAACCCCCGCAAAACCATCCTGAAAAGCGTGGGCGAACCGCTGATGATCTTTGATCAGTTAACTGGCAGGGAATTGGCCTCCCGGGTACAAGAGCTTTTGGAGCTGGTCGGTTTGGGCCGGGAACATATGTACCGGTTTCCCCACGAGCTTAGCGGCGGGCAAAAACAAAGGGTCGGCATTGCCCGGGCCTTGGCTCTGCGCCCCAAGCTACTCATGCTGGACGAACCAACCAGCGCTTTGGACGTATCGGTGCAGGCTCTCACTCTCAACTTGTTGGAAGAATTGCAGAATCAGCTATCCCTTACCTATCTGTTCATCTCTCACAATCTGGCAGTAATTCGCTATGTATGTGACCGGGTGGCTGTTATGTACTTGGGCCAAATCGTGGAAGAAGGGCCGGTGGACCGGCTTTTTGATACTCCTGCCCACCCTTACACCAAGTTCCTGCTCTCTGCAGTGCCTAGCCCAGAGCCCCAAAACGATGATGATGAGCAGATATTGGAGGGAGACATCCCCAGCCCCTTGGACCTGCCTACGGGTTGTTCCTTCCATACCCGCTGTCCGGTGAAAGTTGGAAAGATATGTGAGACGGTGGAACCAGTTACAGTAAATCTGGGCCAGGCCCACTCCGCCGCCTGCCATCTCTGCCAAGTCAATCCATAACCTTAAGGCCACTATTGGACTGCTACGCTGCTCACGAAGTAACCCGGTGACCAAACTATGTTCTCATTCCAATACACTTTGCTCAGCCGTGAAAAAGATTTGCGGAGTTGAGACGACGGGCATACTTCGAAACAACTTCGACCACATAAAGAATTAATTGCAGATGCAAATCCTTTGAAATTATTTCTAAATCTTATATTCTTAAAATTATGAAACGCTCATCTTAGGCCATAGTTATTTGGTCGTGACAACAGGAGGTTTGTTACTTACATATAGCTGCAACAATTAAATTATTACTTGGCAATTGCTGGTGAAAATGTAAAATGTATTATATCTGAACAATACCGCGGGTGGCACAATACCTCCTCTAACAAACAGAAAAAAGATTATGATGGCCAAAAAGAAAGGGCGAAATCCCACGATGTCAAACAGTCTTTACATTACCTCGACTGAATCCAGAAGCGGCAAGTCCTTCACTTCTCTTGGTGTAATGGAGATGTTGTTGCGTTGGACTGATCGAGTCGGGTATTTCCGTCCCATCATTGATCCCGGTGAGAGCCCCGATGCTGTCGATGCAGATATTCACCTGATTTCCTCCTACTTCTCCCTGGATATCCCTTATGAGCAGATGTACGGCTACACTGCAGCAGAGGCGGGTGAATTATTCTCTGCAGGCAAGGCGGATGAAATCTTTGAAGGAATCATAAAAAAATTTAATGCGATGGAGGAAAAAAGCGATTTTATCCTGTGTGAAGGCACCGACTTTGCAAGTTCCACCACCGCTTTTGAATTGGATATCAATGCCCAGATCAGCAGGGACCTTGGCTCACCTGTACTTCTCGTAGCCAACGCAAAATCCAAGAGCGTCGATCAGACGATTCGATCCACAGAATTGGCGCTGGACTCACTCAATAGCAGGCAGTGTCAAACCATCGCCACCATCGTTAACCGTGTGGATCCAAGGGATGGTAATAAGATAATCAATGGGCTTAAAAAGAAAGACTTGACCCGAAATCAGTTGATCTATGCCATACCCGAGGAAGGTTCACTCGCAAGACCCACTGTGGGGGAGATAGCGACGGCCCTGGGCGCAGAGGTGCTGTACGGCCAGGAGGAGCTCACTCGCCTTGTTTACGGGTTTACGGTAGCGGCCATGCAGCTTCAGAATTTTCTGCCCAGAATCGGCAGGGGGTCCCTGATCATTACGCCCGGAGATCGAGCGGATATCATCGCGGGCTGTCTCGCCGTGATCTCTGCATATTCCTTGGAAAATATCGCCGGAATCTTACTGACAGGCGGATTGAAACCCCATGAGCCCATCTTGGATTTGATCAAACGTTACCCACAAACGATGCCCATTTTAAGCGTGGGCGAGGACACATTTCCAACCGCTACGATTGCCGACAAGATCCACGTCGCCATTTCACCGGACAATGATCGTAAAATCACCAGAGCACTTGCCGCGTTTGAGAAAAATGTGAATGTTGATGAATTGGGTGAAAAGGTTGTCACGACTCGAGCCAGGATCGTAACGCCTAAGATGTTCGAATTCGAGCTTATACAGAAGGCCAAGGCAAAAAAACAACACATTGTGCTCCCGGAGGGCGAAGAAGAAAGGATTCTGCGAGCCTGCGAAATTCTGCTTCGGAGGGAGGTGGCAGACATTACCCTCCTTGGCAAGGAGCATGTGATCAGGGATAAGATTTCCATGCTGGGACTTCGATTGAACGATGTGAACATTGTCGAGCCGGCGACATCGGAGGTTCTCGAAGATTACACGTGGACCTACTACGAACTCCGGAAGCACAAGGGCATTACTGAGGATAATGCGCGGGATGTCATGTCTGATGTAAATTATTTCGGAACCATGCTTGTCCATAAGGGGATGGCTGACGGTATGGTGTCCGGCTCGGTCCATAGCACCGCGGCCACGATTCGCCCTGCCTTTGAGATCATAAGGACCAAGCCTGGATTTTCCGTCGTATCGAGCGTGTTCTTCATGTGCCTGGGGAATAGAGTCCTTGTCTACGGAGACTGCGCCGTGAATCCGGATCCGGATGCTCATCAGCTGGCTGAAATCGCCATAAGCTCTGCAAGAACAGCACTGGATTTTGGGGTTGAGCCCGTTGTTGCCATGCTGTCCTATTCGACTGGAGAGTCCGGCCAGGGTGCGGAAGTGGAAAAAGTCCGTAAAGCCACCCAGATTGCCCGGGAAATGGCGAAAGAATCCTTTTCCGGGCTCAACATTGAAGGGCCCATCCAGTATGATGCGGCCATCGATCTCGGTGTGGCGCAGACAAAATTGCCCGAAAGCAGTGTGGCGGGAAAGGCCACCGTATTTATCTTTCCAGACCTCAACACGGGCAATAATACCTACAAGGCGGTTCAAAGATCATCGGGTGCACTAGCCATCGGTCCCGTTCTACAAGGACTCATTTGCCCGGTCAATGACCTAAGTCGCGGGTGTACTATACCGGATATCGTCAATACGGTCGCGATCACAGCCATTCAAGCGCAGTCGGAGAAAGGATAGTATTTCCGGAGGAGTCGAAATCGACACCGCGATAACCATCGCGTGATTGAAAGCCGGCGCCACAGAAAAGAGATGATTATGCCCAATGCCATTGTCGTGCTCAACACAGGATCTTCGAGTATCAAGTTTTCGGCGTTTGTCGAATGCGGTGAAGACCTGGAGCCGAGCGTTCGCGGGCAGATCGAAG